>JBHENQ010000108.1:0-12778 GCA_046261975.1 Gemmatimonadaceae bacterium
GGAGGCAGCAGCCCGCGCGGGCGTGGGCGGCGTGCTCCTGTTCGGTGTACCGGATCACAAGGACGCTACGGGATCGAGCGCCTGGGATGAGAATGGCCCGGTGCAGCAGGGCGTGCGTGCACTGAAGCGAGAGCTGCCTGATCTGGTCGCGATCACGGACGTCTGCATGTGCGAGTATACGGACCACGGGCACTGCGGCGTTCTTCGTGACGGCGACGTGGACAACGATGCGTCTCTCGAGCTGCTCGCACGCGCCGCCGTCTCGCACGCCGGTTGCGGCGCCGACATCGTGGCCCCGAGCGACATGATGGATGGCAGGGTCAAGGCGATTCGCGAGTCGCTGGATGCGAACGGGTTTAGCTCGGTGGCCATACTTTCATACGCGGCGAAGTATGCCTCGGCCTTCTATGGCCCGTTTCGCGAGGCGGCTGAATCGGCGCCGCGCAGCGGCGACCGGCGAGGCTACCAGATGGACCCCGCCAACTCGGACGAGGCGATGCGCGAGGTCTGGCTGGACATCGAGGAAGGCGCCGACGCGGTGATGGTGAAGCCCGCGGGACCGTACCTCGACATCGTCTCGCGTGTAAAGCGAGAAACCGGGTATCCCGTCGCTGCCTATCAGGTGAGCGGCGAGTTTGCTATGATAGAAGCGGCAGCCGCGCGCGGATGGCTCGACGGCGACCGCGTTATGATGGAATCAGTGCTCGGCATTCGCCGAGCAGGCGCGGACATCATTGCCACCTATTTCGCCACGCGCGCCGCGCTCATGATCGCGCGCGGCTCGGATTGATCTCTGGGAGAACGGATGCGGTATCGCGCTATACCCGGCACAGACGTCGGCTTGAGTGAAGTCGGCTTCGGTCTCTGGACTCTTTCCACCGGATGGTGGGGTGAGAAGACGGATGACGAAGCCGTGTCACTCTTGCGGAGCGCGTATGACGATCACGGCATCACCTTCTTCGATGCCGCAGACACATACGGCAATGGGAGGAGCGAGCGGCAACTCGCTGCAGCATTCGCCGGGCAGCGCGACAGGGTCGTCTACGGAACCAAGGTGGGTTACGACATCTACGACGAAGACGCGAAGAACACACGCCGCGGCCAGAGCGAGCTTCCGCAGCGCTTCGATCCGGAATATCTCAATCTGGCCGTAGACCGGTGTCTGGATCGGCTGCGCACTGACTACATCGATGTTCTCCAACTTCACAACGTGAAGATGGAGCACGTGCGCACGCCCGAGATCTGGCAGACTTTGCGCACACTGCGGAGCGCGGGAAAAATCCGATCCTGGGGCGCGGCCTTCGGGCCGGCGATAGGTTGGCTGTACGAAGCGATCGAGCTGATGGAACGGGAGCCGGATATCAACACCATTCAGATGATCTGGAACATCCTGGAGCAGCATCCTGGGAACGCCATTATCGAGGCCGCCGCCCAGCTCGCGCCCAACTGCTGCTTCAACATCCGGGTGACCCACGCATCCGGAATGCTGGAGGGCAAGTACACTGCCGAAACCGTGTTCCCGCCAAACGATCACAGGCGCCACCGGCCGCGAGCCTGGCTGGTGAACGGACTGAAGAAAATAGAGACGCTGGAGTTCCTCACCCAGCGACAAACGCTCGGGCAGGCAGCGCTCACATGGCTGCTGGCGGAGCCTCGTGTCGTCACCACGCTGCCGAACATCTATGACGCCGTGCAACTCGCGGAATTCGCCAGCGCGAGCGACCTCCCGAGAGCCACCGAGGAAGAGCGCACTCGCATAGCAGAGCTGGCGGCGTCGAATTTCGGTGTCGACGAGCCGCCTATGCTTTACAAAGGCACGATGTCGCGGCCGGTGTCAGAGACCGCTGGAGTTTCGTGATCGCCGGCCGCTCAGCCTCTGGGCGCCACCGGTCCGTGATCCACCGGTTCCACACTGCGGCGCAGAAAGAGAGAGTCGTAGAGCAGAGCAGCGGTGAGAGCTCCCACGATCGGCCCGATCCAGTAGATAACGTGCCCCTCGTAGATTCCGCTTGCGACAGCGGGTCCGAAGGAACGAGCGGGGTTCATCGAGGCTCCGGTGAGTGGACCGATAGCAAGGATGTCGGCTGCGATAGTGAATCCGATGGCGAGGCCGCCGACCTTTGGTGCGTGAGGATCCACTGCCGTGCCGAACACTACAAAAACCAGAAAAAACGTCGCGATCGCCTCAAGCGCGTATGCCTGATAGGTTGAAACTCCTATTGCGACAAACTGACCGCCGCCTCGCGCTACTACGAAGAGATCGTGCGGAAATGTTGCCTTGAGCGCGTACGCGGCGAGCATGGCTCCCAGCAGCTGGCCAGTCATGAAAATTCCCGCCATCATGGGACCGATGCGCCGTGTCACGAGAAAGCCCAGCGTGACCGCGGGGTTGAAGTGTCCTGAGATGCGCATGGTCGCCGTCACCATCACGGCGAGAATGAGCCCGTGCGCCAGCGCGATTTCCACCAGGCCGATGGCTGAATCCGGCTGCTTCGACACGATTATCGCTCCGCCCCCAATAAAGACGAGCGCGAAGGTGCCGATCAGCTCGGCTGTGAAATGCCGCAGCGAGTCTCGCATGTCTCCTCTGATTAAAGCTCCGGCGGGCAAGCTAGGTCCGCCAGGTCGGCTAAGCAAGACGTGACCACATCCTCATCCAATGCGGCAATGCCCGTGTTGCTCGAGCTCGTTCTGCGACGAACCTCTGCTCGCCAACGCGTACAAAGCCTGCGGAACGCGCTCGGGGGCCACACACGCTGCAACTTTCTGGTTCAGGATGATCCCGACCCCGACGCGATCGCATCCTCGCTCGCACTTCGCCGGACTTTGGGATTCAGCGACGCAGAGGCTCCCATTGTCAGTTGCGGCCGCGTCACACGGCCGGAGAACAAGCGTCTGCTTCAGGAGCTGGGAATACGAATAAAGCACGTTGTTGCCGGTAGTCTGAAGAGCCTTGCACCGCTCGTGCTGGTTGACATTCAGCCCCCGTATTTCGGCAATCGTCTCGATGAGGTAGCGGCGGTGGTGGATCATCATCCGCGGGCGGGGCCATACCACGCCCGGCATGACGATGTTCGCACCGAGTACGGTGCAAGCGCTACCATGGCGGCTGAGTACCTGTTGGCGAACGGTGATGAAGCTCTCTCAAGGCCATTGGCCACCGCTTTGCTCTACGGAATCATCACGGACACGAAGTCCCTCTCCCGTTCTGCAAGCGAAGAGGACCTCGCGATGTTCGCGTTTCTGTTTTCGCGAGCCGATCACGCCGTGCTTCGCAGAATTCAGCATCCGTCGTACGCACCGATCGCTCTGCGCCGGTTCGGAGAAGCGCTCGAGAACGTCCGGGTGCGGGATGGCGTCGCTTACATCCACCTGGGGAAGCTGCCTTCGGAGCAGGAGCATATAGTTGCCCAGCTGGCCGAGTTCTGCCTGGGGATTGCAGGCGCCGAGGTGGCGGCGGTGTCGGGAGTTTTCGATGGCCGGCTGGTAATGAGCACACGCGCTCTATCACCGGACGTTCGGCTTGGAGAACGTTTACGCGCGTTCTTCGGCGCCTATGGAAGCGCCGGCGGGCACCCGGTGATGGCGAAAGCGGTGATACAACTCGGGCGCTGGAAGAAGCAGCACCCCTACTCGAGCGACCGCGCGCTCCAAAGAAGCATAAGGCGCGCTCTTCATCTCGCTCTCAACTCGCCCGTCGTAAGACCAGAGCCGCGTTTATCCCGCCGAAGCCGAAAGAGTTAGTCAGGATGTGCTCCACGCGATCCCGCCTGCCGGCGCGAGGGATGAAATCCAGATCGCAGCCGTCGTCGGGAGTGTCGAGATTGACCGTGGGCGGCAACCAGTCGTTGGCCAGGGAAAGCGCGCAGATCGCCGTCTCGATTGCGCCGGACGCACCGAGAGCGTGCCCGTAGTAGCCTTTGGTACCACTCACCTGCAGCCGATAGGCGTGCTCGCCGAACACGCGCTTGATTGCCCTCGTTTCGGTGGAATCGTTCAGGGGCGTCGAACTGCCGTGCGCATTCACGTAGTCAATCTCGCCCGCGGAAACGCCGGCGTCGTCAAGGGCACTCTGCATCGAACGCGCCGCCTGTGAGCCATCGGGCAACGGCGCCGTCATGTGGTACGCATCGTTGGAAAGCCCGTAGCCCAGCACCTCGGCGTAAATAGTTGCTCCGCGTGCCACCGCGCGACTCTGCTCCTCGAGCACCAGTACCGCCGCGCCTTCGCCCATGACGAAGCCATCGCGCCCCTTGTCGAACGGGCGCGAAGACGACGCAGGGTCGTCGTTCCGTGTGGACATGGCGCGAATTAACGCAAACGCACCGAAACACAGTGGATAGAGCGGCGCCTCTGCCCCTCCACATAGCATGACGTCGGCATAGCCATCACGAATCTGGCGAAAGCCATCCCCAACGGCGATCGTGCCCGACGCACAACTCATGGCATTCGTGCTGTTGGGACCCTGGACGCCGAACTCCATCGCTATGTTGCAGCTCGCTGCCCCGCCAAACACCATGAGCGCTAGGCCAGGGTCCACATCCCGGAAGCCGCGCTCGATGAACACGCTGCATTGTTCCTCTGCGTAGCCGACGCCGCCGAGTGCAGTGCCCATCATGGAGCCGATCCTTTCGCGATTTTCGCTGGCCAGATCCAGGCCGGCGTCCTCCATCGCCAGCCGCGCGCCCACCACGGAGAACTGCCCGAATCGGTCCAGCCGCTTGGCCCGCTTACGATCCAGAAAGTCGTTCGCGTCGAAATCCACTTCCGCGGCGTTGTGACTCCGAAACAGGGAAGGGTCGAAACGCGTCACCGACCGAACCGCCGACCGCTCAGACAGCAGGCCATCCCAGAGGCCGCCGCGCGTAGTGCCGATTGGCGTGATGGCTCCGATGCCTGTAATAACAACTCTTCGCCTGGCGCTCACCATGTCCTCCTTTGCCCGGTCAACGCCGGCGACCTCGCTCCGCGACCGCTGCCAATCCCTTCAGCGTACGGGAAGCGATTCCATGAATGAAAACGGGACCAATGACTGACGTGGCGGCCAATACACCTACAAGCGGCCATCGCGGGCCATCCCAGACGTGGACAATGCGCACGCGCACGGCATCTGGCTCCGTGACGAAGGTCCACTCCACGTCCATACCGGTCGTAATACCCCCGATGTGGAGAAAGCGAATGGCAGGACGCGCCGCATCTACGGTCATCTCGGATTTCCACCATGTCGGCCAGCCGACCACGCCGAATGGACGCCAGGCCGACATGCCGACAACACCGCCGCCGTCGCTCGCCCGTTCGTAAAACCGCACCCAGCGGTAGTGCGAGAGGTAAGCGGGCCAGTGCTCAACGTGCCGCGCAAGAGCGAATATAGTATCCAGTGGCGCCCGCACCACAACCTCGTCGACGATCTCCATGGCGCGTCCGGACGGCATCGGCCCAAGTGGAATCGGCCCGCGAGTGTGTTCCGGAGCCGCGGCACGTTGAATCGCAACGCCGGACGGACCGGGGTCCTCGAACTGATCCTGCGTCATGTCCGGTTCCTCATGGGTCGCCACACGGCCGTCGTGCGAAATCCCCTTCTGCGCCGAACGACCGGAGTCTGGCCGAGCGCTTCGCGAACAAGCTCTCTGAGATCCGAAGTGGTGAAGCCCCGCAACACCGAGACCACGCCGTCGTGCCTGCTCACCGGATGAAATCGGAGCGGGAACGATGCGAGCCACAGGCCGGCAGCGGCGATCCAGCTCCTCCGAATGTCACTTACTATTACCGCGAGCCGCGCCACACGATCCAGCTCGCGAAGCAACAAGAGAGCCTCTTCGTGCTCGAAATGGTGCAGCAGCTGCGAGCACAGTGCAATGTCGACGCCCTTGCTGCGCACTGGCAGGGCGAGCCCGTCGCCCAGGAGGACTGGCAGATCGACGGTGCGGGTCGCGAGAGCGAGCGCCTCACTGACTTCGAGTCCAATGGTCAGTAGTCCGCAGCCCGATCTCGCCGCTATGCTTCGCGATCGTGCCGCGATGTCACCCAGACCGCTTCCCACATCCAGTAACGTAACCGTCCGTCCGCGAACTTCGCGCATCAGCGGAGTGAGTTCCGAAAGCACCGCACTGGTGCCGCCGAACAACGTGTTGGATCGCGCCACGTCTCCCAGTGAGCGGCGTCGCACCTCCGGCGGAACCTCAGGACCGTCGAGAATCTCCACTCCGCGCCTGCGCCGCGGCGTCATCACCGACACCTAACGCTCCATCTGGGCATAACCGCCGCGATAGTATAGCAGTGGACGCTCGGACTGCGCGGAAGCGGAGATCACCTCACCCAGAAAGATGGTGTGGTCGCCGCCGGCACGACGATCCGTAACCTTGCATTCGATGTGTGCGAGGGAGTTGTCGAGCAGGGCGGCGCCCGTAATGCCGCGAGTCAGGCCGAGGCCATCGAAGCGATTGCCTATGCGATCGGCAAATCGGCGCGCGAGTGACTCCTGCCCCTCGGCGAGCACGTTCACCGCAAACTCAGCAGCGTCGCCCAACACTGCGTGCATCTCTGCGTGGTGCTCGACGCATATCAGCACCAGAGGTGGCTCGAGGCTGAGAGAGCAGAACGCGCTTACCGTGATGCCGTGGTCCTCACCTGAAGCGTTACGCGCGGTCACCACAGTGACGCCTGAGGCGAAGCGCCCGAGTACGCTCCGAAACGCAGCCGGATCGAGCGACATAGCTATTAGGAAGAAAGAAGCGGCCAGAGGAAAGATGGGCGCAGAACTTCGCGCGCCGGCACGAAGTCCCCCGCTACTCCCACCAGCAGGTCAGCCATTCCCTTATCGCGCGACAAGGATCGCGCTACGCGATTCATGAGCAGAGGCCACGCGACTGCCAGGCCTACCAGGCGCTCCACCATCCACTTGCCGCTGAATTCGCGTCGTCGCGCCTCGTGATATGATCGAAGAGCTTCGTCCGCTCCATGCTCCGTGCCTCGGAGCGAGTCGATCGCAGCCGAAGCCAGAAGCTCTCCGCCCCGCAGTGCCGCGTAGATTCCCTCACCAGTAAAGGGGTCGAAGAAATCGGCCGCGTCGCCTACCAGCGCCGCGCCAGGCGTCCAGGCGCGGCGCGAGTGAACCGCGAACGGCCCGGTGGCGCGAACAGTCTCGAGGCGGTCTGCCCTGCGAAATCTATGAGCGACATGCCGCCGCTTTGAAATCCATGTTTCCATGAATGACCCGGCATCACCTGCGAGCCCGCGCGCGGCTCCGGCGGGCACGACCACAGCCACATTTGTCACACCAGCGCCGACGTCAGCGAGACCCAGATAGCCATCGCGCTCCACATGCATCTCGCCGTGCGCACCTACCGCTTCGACGCCGGCGTAGTGCGCGATCAGCGCAATCCGCCGCGGAAACCGGAACGCCGCAGCCAGGCCCGCGCGACGCGCGACCACCGAACGAAGTCCATCAGCTCCAACGACGAGCCTGGCGCGTATCTCCGGCCTGCAACCGGACGCCGTTAGCGTCTGTACTCCCAAGACTCTTCCGGCAGTGTCGCGGAGCAAGTCAGTGACGCGAGTTCCCTCCACCACGCTTGCTCCGGTGGCACGCGCGCGGTCGAGCAGTATCGAATCCAGGATCAAGCGCCGGAGCGCGAGCCCGCGGTCTCTGAACCCGTGGAACCCGTGCGTTGCTGCGAAGTCGCCGCGAATGTAGTGGCCATTCGGGGAGCGGATGGTCATCCCGGAGAGCTGCGCGGCGCCTGAGCGCTCGCATTCGTCGAGTGCCCCCATGTCGGCGAGAATTCGGGATGCCTGCGGGCTCAGGTACTCCGCACATGGCTTGTCGCGGGGAAAGCGCGCCTTGTCCAGGACGAGAACCTCGACTCCAGCGCGGGCCAGCGACCATGCGGTCGAACTACCCGCGGGTCCCGCCCCAACTACGATGACGTCCGCTCCTCTCACGAGAACGCGCGAGCGAGACGTTGAAACACGCCCATGTAGCGCCAGTGTGGTCCGGGCAGTCGCAACAGGGATGCCAACCGAGTGAGATAAGGCAGCAGCGGACTGCGAGAGTCAGCGGAGAACATGAAACGGGGATGGTCGGAGGCGAACTGGCGAAGCTTCGCTACGGTGTCATCGAAACTGAGAAGCGCCGAAAAATAGAAACGGGGCACGAGAAGCGGGTCATCGGCGGACACAACGCCCTCCCTGATGGCGACCCGCTGCAGCGTCGTGCCGGGATAAATTCGAAGACCAACGGTCAGATACACAGCGTCGCCGCGCTTCAGCCGCCACGCCGCGAATCGCAGCGTCTCCTCGAGGGTTGTTTGCGATTCGCCGGGACCGCCCACCAGGAAAATCCAGAGAACTCCCATACCCGAACGTTCCACGTCCGAAGCCACCCTGCGAACCGTGGCAGCGTCGAATCCTTTCTGAAGCTTCTCCAACACGGAGTCGCTGGCGCTCTCGGCCGTTATCCCTAGCCAGCGGAAACCGGCACGCCGCATCGCGGCCAGAAGGTAGTCGGGGGCGTTCGCGGGTGTGAAGTTCGTCGTATCCAGCCGCACACGCAGTGAACGGCGCACGACCTCCTCGCAGATCTCCGTAGCATGCCGCGGCGGCGCGTTGAACGTGGAATCCACGAACTCGAACTTTGCGATGCCGGCATCGCGCGAAAGCTCCACCATTTCATCAACGACCTGCCCTGGATCTCGGAGCCGGTATCCCCAACCCTCCACGTTCAGGTAGGTGCAATAGATGCACTTGAACACGCAGCCGCGCTTCGTCTGGATGGGCACCGTAGCGCCGTGGCGTTCGTAGGCGCGCAGGTCCAGCCATTTATGCATTCGCGCGGGAGCGAGCGAATCGATGTTGGCGTCACCTCCTGGCGCCGTCAGGTGCACCCGGCCTTCAGTCCGCTTAACCAGTCCCGGGATTTCGCCCGGCTCGCGACCAGCGGCGAGTTCGTTGATCAGAGCCACGGTGGCGCGCTCGCCGTCGCCGGCGACGGCATAGTCAACACCGAGCTCCTGGAAGAGCGCTTCGGGAGCCACGCCGAATGCCGCGCCACCGGCCACCACCCCTGCCTTCGGCGCCGCCTCGCGCAAAGCGCGAAGAATGCGTGAAGCCTCCGGTGTGTAGTGGCGCAACGCAACGAAGTCACTGTTATCGATGTTGCGGACAGAGATACCGACAACATCCGGACGAAAGTCCCTTGCTACACGTCGAATTGCGTCCTGCGGATGGCGCGCGAAGCAGAGGTCTGAGACCAGCACATCGTGGCCTGCGTCCTCCAGGGCTGACGCGACACAGGCAACGCCGTTAGGCACCACCGGCTGTGGGGACCGTTCGCGGTTGGCGCTGACCAGGAGAACTCGCGGACGGGATGTCGAGCGTGCGGAGCGGGCGACAAGCGGGAGTCTGTCAGCCATCATCCAACGCGGCGGAAATCGCGTCCGTCCAGGGTCAGTATTGAGCCCTCTATCCTGAAGCTGAACTGCACACTGCCGCTATCGGGCGGCGTGAAGGTAACGGTTACAGTCGTGCCATTCACACTCCAGAAAGCGTGGGCGGTGACTGTGTCGAAGAAGCCCTCCGACAGGTTGTTGACCGTCACAGTTCGGGCAGCCGTACCGTCCGCGCGAAACTCCCAGACCGTCTCTGACGCGTGAACTGCCCCCGCTGCGTCGGTAAAGAAAAGAATTCGACTCCAGCGTCCTACCAGTATCCGCGACGGCGCAGGTTGAAGACCCCCTCCTGAAATTCCGCCAGGTGGTCCGGTCGGCCCTACGCGGAGGTCGACGGGCCCACCGCACGCGACCACCGCAGATGCCAAAATCGGCCATGCCAAGCTTCGCGAACGCATCAGGCTCTATGGATTGACGATGATGCTGCCCTGGAACGATCCAGCGCGGTAGTTGAGTGTACCCGACTGCGTAAAGAGTTGCGCCTCCTTGCTCATGCCTGGTATCAGACCTGTGCGCCAGTTCGTACCCTCCGCCTTCTGGCCATCAGGATCGCCGTTCAGAAAGACTACGGCGGTGCCCTGTGGCACAGCGATCGGATTGGGACTAACGACAGTTCCGCCGGCGGTTGTCACGATCCGCGCCACGCTGTACTGAGCCACCACCTGAACCGGCACACTCACCGAAAAAGCGCCAAATTGCCCAGTCACGCTTCCCGTGCCGGGGGTGCTACCGATGATGGCTACCGTGTCGCCACCGCTGTTCGGACGGATCGACAACTGGACCCCTGCCCCCACCGTCCACGTGATCGGGACGAGTCGAGGAGCCACGTTGCCGTTCGCATCTACGGCCGACGCGATGAAACGCATTGTGTCGCTTCCGATGGCCACACCGCTCAATCGTGTAGCGCCCGACACCAGAGCTACGATGGTGTCCTGCTCGACGATCAGGCGCGTGGCTCTCTGGATGACGACGAGCGTTACGGTATCAGAAGCCTGAAACGCAGTTGCCACGACCCGGGCGGTTCCGTTGTGTAAGACGTTGACAAGACCGTCGGCCCCCACCGATGCCACCGTCGGATCCAGCGATCGCCAATGCGTTACGTAGGACTCGGGCGCAACCTGCACTCGGTTGGCGTTGATGCCAATGTAGCGCAGCTGGTGTGGACCGAATGCATCCAGCGTGTCGACGCTGTCCCCCTGAATGAACAGCGTCTTGACGACGTTAGAGTCGCTGCTGGTTGGACCATCACCTCCGCAGGAAAGGGCCAGTGCCGTAACCACAGCCGCCGCGAAGAAACGGGATCGTTTTACCAAGTGGATCTCCTTCATGAATCTTTCAACTCAGAGGCTACTATGTAACCAGCCATACCATCAGAGCGACAGTGGCGCCGCCAAGTGTGCTAAGGAAATTGACCTGATCGTTCTCCATCCAGTGCAGTCCGCCTGCGTGCTCGGTGATAGTGCCGCAAGAATGCACCCGCCGCTCGGTGAACTCCGAGCAGAGTCCACACTTGCGCCTGCTCTGCCAAACAGAGCCCAGAAGAGAATCGGCCGCCGAACCGGCGAGACCTCCTGCCGACGCTGCTACGGCCACCGGTGCAGGCCATCCTACCAACAACACTACAGCGCCGACAAAAACCGAACCGGCGGCCGATCCAAGCAGGCCAGCTATCGTGATACCCCCCGAAGTGCCCGGCGGCACCTTCCGCAGGGTGGTCAACATTCGCGGCTGCAGGCCGGAGAGTATTCCCAGCTCTGTGGCCCAGGTGTCGGCCGTCGCGGCCGCAATGGCACCGGCACCAATAGCGAGCCATCCGTGCCACTGCACTATCAACAGCGAGGCCAACGCCGCCGCTCCCAGCACTGCACCGTTCGCCAACACCTGGACGGGATCTCTCGCGCCTCGCTTTGACACAATGCGATTCGTCCGCGCTTCCTTGATGTCTATACCCATGCGCGTTAGAGCGCTAGAAGACGCAAAGAAGGCCATGAGAAGGACGCCCCATGACCAACCTGCCATCACCGCCAGCGTGCCGAGGATCGCGGCCGCGATCGCCCCACTTCTCGACAGCAGGCGGAACCTGAGAGAAACGGCAGCAGCGCAAAGAGCGATGACGAGGCCTGTTAGTGCTCGCTCAAACAATCGTGTCGGGAGTGGGGGGTCGGGAGTCGAGACATTGTGGAAGTTGGAGACTGGTAGCTCTTCGTGTACGCTAGTTGCACGAAGACGCAAAGCTGGAACCTTGTGCTCATGCAACGTGGACACAAGCGCTTGAACGGGGGTGTCGCCGCCATTAGCTTGCCTCACCGCTCCTCCAATCCACATACATGTCCACGACGGTTAACGCCCTCCTCCCGCTTAGTCTGCTGGAGGCTGTACGGTCTGTTGATGCCCCCGAAGGCGATCTGGAAGCTGAATTCGTACCCGAGTTGCGCAACAAACGATTGGGATTGAGCGAGACCGTGTATGCGCAGATTCAACGTTACACAGAAGCCGTCAAACGGAGTCAGCGCACGGCGCAGGATGAAGCTGCAGCGCTAGCGAGGCTGATCGGCCGGAGACCTGACGCCGAAGACGTATTTCGGGCAGCCGGCAGGTTTCTCGCGCGCGAGGCGTATCTCACGATATCCGCGCCCACCAGGAGGATGTTGCATGCGCTGCCCTCACTCATCGCCAGGCCCATCGCTCTCGCTCAGGTCAAACGCGTCGCGGACCGGTTCATGAACGGAAAAGTGCGGAGGGTTGGATCTTACTTGATGCTTCAGGTTCCTGCCTCGGTAACTCTGGATAGCGCACCGCGTGCCGCCGGGTGCGCGTACTATGAATCGACACTTCGGGAGTTACTGCGACTGCTTGGTGTGAGCGGCGGAGGGGGCGCGGTGGAGCACGTTCGCTGCGCGGGACGCGGTGAGGGGTCTTGCGAATGGCGCGCCGAGTGGCGGGCCGTTGCCTCAAGTCACTAGCTGCACTCGTGTGGACAAGTCAACGCCCTGGAAGGCGCGGTAGTGGGTCAATCCGAGTTCGAGTACTGGCACCAAGAAAGACACAGACGCGAGACGTGAGAAGTAAAGTCTGCGAGTTGCGAGAATGAGGTACTCGGCGCTACACGAGCCCGCGCGCGATTCAGAACATCCGCGCCATGGGATGATTAGTTGCGAGAGGGAGCTTCACTCCATCGTGTGGCATGGGCGAAAGTCAGCAAAATGCTCTATGGTCTCCGTCGTTATCTGGCTTCTCAGTCAAAGGACAGCAAACAGGCTTAAGTGTTGGTTTCATCCTCGACCCTGAGGTCTATACTTCTGGCGACTCGCGTCTGCGTCGTTCTTGGTTGA
>JBHENQ010000109.1:0-13266 GCA_046261975.1 Gemmatimonadaceae bacterium
CACTGCCCATAACCTGCCTCCACGAGAGAGTCCTCTCGCGAGCGCGGCCCCGAGCAGTGTAGCGGCGGCGAGGGCGGCGAGGTAGCGTATGTCAAGCGTCCTCAACCAGAGCGCGGCGATGAGTGGTGTCACCGTCGCCGCAATCGTCCAGACACGCGAATCCGGTCTCGAAAGCCTTGGCCGGCGCGCCCGCTGCACTACATCGCTATCAGAGATGACCAGTCCTCCGAGTCCCAATGGCGGCACGCGCCCAGTGCTGCGGCTGAAAGAGATGACCCCGGTCCATGTGGCTTCGGTAATAGCCGAGGATCCGCGTCTCATCATACCCGTGGGTACGTGCGAACAACATGGCCCTCACCTGCCGATCGGCGCTGCCACGATCATTGCCGAGCGGTTGGCCGACGACCTTTCGGCCGAGTTCGGTGTGATTCGCGCACCAACGATAGAGTACGGAGTCAACGTCGAGGTTGAGCGTAGCTTTGCCGGCAACGCTTCCATGCGCCGCAAGACTCTGCACCGGATGCTGAACGACATTCTAGCGTCGTGGGAGGCGACCGGGTTCCGCGAATTCATTCTTCTGACGGCCCACGACCACGACCCGCATCAGGAGGCGATGTCAACTGTGATCACCTCCGTTGCGCGTGTAAGGGCCGTGGACGTTTTCGCCGTGAATCTCTCGGATCTGCTGGAAGGACAGTCCGAGCACATGCACGGAGATGAGGTGGACACGGCTATCATGCTGTATATTGCTCCGGAGCTTGTAAGGATGGACATGGCCCAGGATTACATGATGTCGCGCGAAGCTTTGCGACGTTACCGGCGCGGTTGGCTCCGCGTCCCGAGGGAAAGCGCTGGCTCGATCGGCCGGCCTACCCTCGCCACCGCGGAGAAGGGGCGGGCCATTTACGATCGCATCCGCGAGCGAATAAGCCAGCGCATTTTCATGGCGCCCACCACTGAGTGAGCGAGGATGAGTGAGCGAGGACCTCCATGCGGTTCCGAGGGTACTAATACTACTATGCATAAACACTTGACCCTGGTTTACAGCGCCTTAACTGCCCTCGGCGTCGCGTTCAGCGGCGTTGCGGGCGCTCAAGCAACGGTTGACGAGGGTAGCTTCACCATCACGCGCGGCAGCGAACGAATCGGGCGCGAAGACTTCGTCATCCGGCGGAACGCGGACGTGCTGGTGGCAAGTGCCACCGTGACGATCAACGACCACCGCCTCTCCCCAGCTCTGCAGACCAACGCCCAGGGCGCTCCCATGCGCTACCAGGTTGAGGTCAAGACGGGGAACGAAGTCCAGGAGCGGCTGAGCGGGCAGGTCGGTCGCGGGCGGTTCAGTGCACGAGTAAAGACGCCGCGCGGTGAGTCCGCCAAGGAATACGTCGTGTCTGACGGCGCTCTCGTACTGGATGATGAGGTCTTTCACCAGTATTATTTTCTTGCCAGGGGCTCGCAGAGCGGTTCTGTGCCGGTGGTCATTCCGCGGCGCAACGTTCAGATCTCCATGCGCGTAGAATCCCGCGGCGAGGAACGCGTTACGATTGGGGGCACGGCCATCGCGGCGCGACATCTCGTCCTCACCGAGCCTGACGGTGGCATTCGGCATGTCTGGGTCGATGGGGAGGGACGCGTACTCAAGGTTACTCTCGAAGAGCGCGGCATCACCGCGTTGCGCGACGAACCGCCGCGCTGACCTTTGCGTTACGCCCCGCCCTGAGCGGGGCTTTTTACTGGGCCTTCGCGGGCGATTTCGCGCGCTTCTGAGTCTGGTTGGCACTTCGACAGGATGGACAGGATTTACATGATCGGTGCGGATGTCAGGGCGGCACTGTTTCCATCCTGTCTATCCTGATCATCCTGTCTGACTGTTCTACTGCGGTATACGCGCGTTTTTCGCTTGAACTGCAGCCGCTCGGAGCCAAAGTTGAGCAACAGGCCAATCTCAACCCCAGTGGCAGTCAGGTAGTTGACCAACTGCGCCTCGTGCGAGGGGATGAGGGCACGCACCGCCTTGTTCTCGATCAGGACGCAGTCATCGACCAGCATATCGGCGAAGAAGTCGCCGACAATTACGCGATCGTAGCGTACCTGGATTCTCTTCCCGCATTCCACTGCCAGCCCCACCGCTCCCATCTCGTGAGCCAGCGTACGCATATACCGGCTCCAGAAACCCGGGGTCCGAGCGCGCGATGCACCTTCATGGCGCAGCCGATGATCTGCCGTGTGAGAGCCTGGTGCTCCATGTTTGAACATGCAGACAGGAAGTACAGGATGTGCAGGATAGGACATCATTAACCCCTTGCTCACATCCTGCAGCATCCTTTTATCCTGTCAGCGCTGTTTCATGGCAGACCCCGAACTTGGACCAAGAAGGAAGCGGTGTTGTCCTCTCAGATCGAGGGACGCAATCGTCATTCGCGGATCTATTGCTTTTCGAGATCGACCAGGCGCGCGGCGCGGGCAAGGATCCGCGGGAGTTGAAGATTTCGCAAGACTGGATTGGCGGGCCGCGGCCTGGAACCGCCGTCTTCGTGCGTCCACCACCCGGCAGCGCCACGCCGCGTTAGGAATATGCGTGCTTAGTAATCAGCGCTCTCAGCCGCTCAATGGCAGCAGAAAGCCCAGGTCATTGGTGCTGACGGATTGAGGTCACTCATGGGTCGATCTTCTCAGCTCGTTTCTTGAGTGGCTCCGTAATGCTATCCGCATCCTGGTCAGTGCGAATCACACGAGGAGTGATGAATAGGAACAGCTCCGTCTCCGTCGCTCGGCGACTCGTGCGCCCGAACAGACCGCCCAGGATCGGAATGCTCGACAGCACCGGCACTCCGCCCTGACTGGCATCCCGTTGCCTATCCGTGAGCCCGCCCAGCACGACTGTCTGTGAATCCTTGACCAGAAGCTCCGTCTGCACGGTTCGCGTGGAGATGACCGGAGCGTCGAATGCAGTCTCCGTCGTCGCGGCATTCACTTCCTGAGTCACCTCAAGCATCACATAGCCATCCGTGCTTATGGTTGGCCGAACGAGGAGCCTCGTACCTACATCTCGGTACTGGATCACCTGATCCCGCGCGGGCGCATCCGTGGGCAGCGACCGCTGCACCTGCACGAATGGGCGCTGGCTTCCCACCAGGATTTCGGCCTGCTCGTTGTTCGTTGCGATCACAACCGGACGGCTGACGATCGACACGTCACCGCGAGCCGCGGCGGCCCTCAGAGTGGCGTTGAGGTCGGCGCCGCCAACGTTCATCACTCGGAGCACGAAGTCACCCAAGCCGAGTCCCACGCCCGATGCCTCTACAGTCGTGTTCTTGGTTCCCTTGACCCTCTGCGGCGGCAGGTCCAGGTCCACGCCAAAGGAGAAGCTCCGGTCGCGCCGCACCTCCGCGATCAGAACTTCTATCAGCACCTGAAGCGGCCTCACATCCAGCTCCTTCACCGCTGCTTCGATCAGCGCGAAATCCGCTCGGCTTGCCCTGATGAGGAGGCTGTTGGTGCTCGCGTGCGGCACGATGGTTACATCACCAGTGAGGCTTGCTGGCTTGCCAGCGACCGAGACAACTGCCTGAGGCGGCGGCTCACCAGCGGGCGGTACCTGCTGATCTCTTAGCTGCTCGCTCAGCGTCGACGGCCTGGCGCCAAGCTCGCCGAGTGCGCTCGCGCGCCCGTATAGCGCATTCACCGTCGCCGAGACGTCCGCGGCTCGCGCGTGGGAGAGGCGAATGATGAATAGCTCTATGACTCCCTGCTCGCGTGCAGCTTCTGGCGCCGGCGTCGGTGGTGTCTGCTGGCGCGCTTCCACACGGTAGAATCCGGAGTCCTCAACGAGGATCATCTGTTGGCTACCTAGAAGGCCGCGCAATAGCCCAACAATTCCCGAGCGCGGCACTGGCGCTGGCGTTTCCAGAGTGACGCGATTGCCGCTCACCGCACCGAAGACGACCGGGCGATCCACGTAACGCGACAGCGCCTGAATCGCGGCCCTCAGGTCAACGTCTACGAGACGGATGGTTACGCTGTCGTTTCGAACGACGACGGCCGTGTCGCGCTGTGCCGCAAGCAGTGACACCACAAGGGGTGAGATTGACAGCAAGACTGCCACACAACGAATGAACGTCATTGCCAGGCCCGCTTGAGGGCCAGACGCCACGTGGTATCGCTGCCCGTGATGACGACGGAGTCACGAGTGATCTTTCGTATTCTGATCTCCCCGAAAACTGCGCCGTCATAGGCCAGCACATGTCCCTCTCTGCCTGGGATGCCGTCGATCAATGCCTGCCACGGTGGGCCTCCGATGATTCCGCTCACAGCAAGCGCAGGGCGGACTGGTTGGGCGACCACCGCCGGTGGTGGCAGTGCCATTCGCTCCACCGCGGGAACGAAAGCGACCGTGGCCGGCCTGCGGTCGAATCGGAACAGATTTCGGTCCCTAATCAGCGCAGCCCGTACCACAAGCGTCTCGAGGTGGATGGGGCGCACTTCGCGCACCGCCTGCAGAGCGGCCGTACTAGTGACGCCAACAGGCGGCGAAGACCCAATGTGATGCCAGCGAGCGATAGCACCTGCCGAACAGATAAGGCTGATGGACCAGAGCGCGATCTCCGCGCGAGCGCGTTTCATGGCATCGCTCTCCTTGCCGGATTCAGGGCGAGTCCCTCGACGATGAGGGTCACTCGCAAGTTCTCGGCGTGCTCGGGCGACGCGGCCGGCTCCGGATTGGAAATCGAAAGCACTCGCACTGCTAGCAGCGTGCGCCCACCTTCGAGCGCCGACAGGAGCCTGCTGAGACCCGCAACGTCCCCCACCACATCTGCACGGACTGAAATCGGAACGAAGGCAGCGGACGGCACGGCAGAATCCGCCCTGACCTGGGCTGCGTCCAGCCGCACGCGAGCAGCTGTTGCAGCATCGGCCACGAGTGAAGCAAGCGCGCCTGCTGCAGTAGCTGGAGTTTCCCCATCCACGAGAGCCCGTGACAGTTGGGCGAGGCGTTCGGTGCGCGCGCGCATGCTGTCACGAGTGGCGCGTGACTGGCCCACGATTGCCCTCGCGCGTCGCAGCGCCACGGCTCGATCGAGCGATTGCGCACGTGTCGAGCGAGTCCACGAGAGCCATGAGGGTACAAGACGTGTCCCTCCAACGAGCGCCAGCATCACGCCAAGTCCAACGACAATCGCCCGGCGGTCGCGTGCGGAGATCTGGAGTCCTATCATGGCATGATGCCTCGTGCGATTCGGAACCTGATGGTCACTCGCTCGATCTCCTTGCCGCTCGCGACTTCCCGAGTTACCGGCCCTATAATTTCGGGCATCGCGTGACCCGGGATCTTTTCGATGGAGCCAGCGACGCTCGCAGCCCTGGGCGCGAGGACGACGATCGTGCCGCTGGAGCTGTCGAGTTGGAAGGCTGCCAGCGCCGCCCCATCAGGTAGCGCTGTAGTGAGGCTGGCGAGAACACCGATTACGGAAACTCGCGAGGCATCAAAATCCGCAAGCTGCACCAATGAGGCGCTCACACGCGCCAGCTCTCGCTCCTGCACGCGTGCACCGGGGAGCACCGAGCTGAGCCGAGCGATTTCCAGTTCCGCTCGCTTGTGGGCTAGCGTGTATGCAAAGCCTGGGGCCAATCCCAACGCGATGATACTCGCGGCGCACACCAATGCGGCAACACGCAGCCGCCAGAGCGAGCGTGAATTCGAGCCAGGCCTCAACGCCAGACGCTCGCGCGTGCTCAGCAGAGCTGCGCCATAGGCGTCGGCCAGCCTCCATGCATCCTCCCCTGCTGAAGCGAGAGACGACACCGGGCGGAGAGCACACGCCTCATCCGTATTCAGGGCCCGCGACACGGACGCAAGCTCGCCGTGGTACGTCCGCAGCACTGTACGAAGCGCCCCATCCGCCCAGACGATTTCTCCTCCCTCGAGCGCCGAACCCAGCACTGTGACCGCAGGAACGATCGCGCGAAGATTGAGCGACGCGTGCTTGCATCCCGACACGATCTCGGAAACGATCCCTTCATCTATCGCTGCAGCCCAGGCCTCGCCCGGGCAAACGGGCCGAGTGCCCGTCGTGAGAAGAGGAGTTCCGTTTCTGAGGAAGAAACGACCTGCGTTCTCGCGCACGAGCGAATCGAGCATGCGCCGATCGTTCACGGGCGGAAGTCCACGCAACACCTTTGTCTGCACATAGCTGGGCCCAAGCGCGACCACGACGGATGCGCGCGGCCACCGCGGTAGCGGCGCACCACCGAGGAGACTTGCGATATCGCCCGCGAGTCCGCTATCCGGTGCCCGCTCGACCACCCCTGACCACGTGAGTTCACCGCAGTCTTGAAGCACCGCAGTCAGCCGGTCACGGCTCACGCCGATTCCAAGCCTCGCGGTCATTCGACCCAGGTCCTGCGACGGACGATCGCAGCGCGATCGCCTGCACGCACTAGTCTCACTTCAACGACAGCCGATACGGCTGGTACTCCAGAGCGTGCTCGGCTCGCGAGGATCCACGCGTCGGGCTCCACGGTCACGAGCCGGACCAGATCGCTGTACCTCGCAAGCAGCTCCTGCCGGGCATGGGGCGAGAGCGTGCCCGCGAACGCGACGATATCGCGCACAGTCTCAGCCCTTAGGCGCTGCTCCACGATTCGCGAAAGTGCTTCCTGACTCATGCCTGGTAGTGCGGCCAATACCACCAGTGGGGCATGATTGATGGCCACGCGACCCGGCTCGACACCAAGCACTCGCTCGATCTCAGCCACGGCATCGAACCCGCGCACGCGGGCCAGCTCCCGAACATCTGCGAAAGGACCGTTCCGCGGCGGAAATCGCCCTCGAGACTCGTACCATGATCGCTCGGCACCAAACGGACGTGCGATGTCATCCGCGTCGCGCCAGTCGAGTAGTGCATCCGCGAGAGAATCGGCGAGCCGCCGCGGCACGTGCGTGGCGGCAAACAGTGCCACCATGCCCTCTGCTTCAATCACGTTCATGTCGAGAACGCTTCCGGCTGCGCGAACACTTACGTCACAAGCACCGGGCACGATCGGCGAGCGGCGTACGACATCATCGAGCGACTGCCACGCAGCGGATACAGCCGAGAGCTCGGTGGAAATCGCGACGCGAGCGCGCTCCAGACAATCCTCCGCAATCCACGCTGCGCGAACGAGATCTGTGCGCCGTTGCGCTGCCGACACTCCTTGCCGGGCAGCAAGCGAGAGCCCAAGCGCCAGCGCCGCGAGGCCAGTCATCACCCAGAGCACCGCCAGGAGCGCGAAACCTCGGCGCTCGTACCTCACCCGCGCTCCCCAATCCTGAGAATGAGAGTGTCCCGATCCAGCACGATACCGATCCCCAGCGGTGTCGTGATACCGGTGCCCCACCGCCGGAACCACTCGCCACCGTTGGCTACACTGTTCAGGTATCGGAGCGCGCCTGTCTTGACGCTGTCACGAAGCACCAGTACTCCTAGCGGAAGCGTCACGGCGAGCGCTGAATCCAGCGTGAGATTCACCACACAGCGCTCCAACCAGCCTGCCGGCACCTCGCACCAGGTGCTGAACCGTGCCTCGCTCTCGGTACCGCCGAATTGCATGGCTTCGTCGGTCCCTACCTCAATTCGCTGAACGAGCGCACGCAACAGCCGCTCCGCGTTCACCTCACGATCAGTGGCGCGAGCACGAGCGCTTATTCTATCAGCGTGATGCGCCACCGATGTAAGCATGAGGCGAGCGCCCAGAAGCACCATGGCGCTTATCGTGAGAGCTACCATGACTTCGACGAGGGTAAATCCGGGTGGGCGGCACGCGGCGAGCGGCATGCGACAATCACTGCAACGCATGTCTAGCCTCCGGCCGAAAAAGCGAGGTACTCATGAGCACTCGGCCCGTGCTGTCCGAGAGCGTAACCACATAGAGCGTGGGAATCGCGCGACCAACATGCATGCGCCACGCACCCTGATCCCGTGTTCCAAGGTGACGGTCGAGGTCATCCCTGGACCACAGCGACACGGCCTCCATGAATCCGTTCGCCCGCATCATGGCGCGATCGACCGCGCGCGCACGCTCTACGGCCTGCGTCGACTCGCTCGCGAGTGCAAGCACTGCTCCGCCGCCAACAGCGAGAATCGTCATTGCGACGATGACCTCGAGCAGCACCGCCCCACAACGCTCAGCGCGCACGTGACTTCTCTCTGCCAGTGAAGTAGTCGACGCCGAGCGCTGAGTCCGCGACAACACTTCCGTCCGGAAATGCCGTCGCAGCCAGAGCGGTACCTTGCACACTGATTGTGATGCTGACAGTGTGTCCGGTGTGGAGTGCTTCCGCTCGCGCGTCGGTGATTGACTGAGGCACTGCGCTCACGACGCGATCTCGCGCCGGCGAACGCGCGAACGCAAGCCCGGTGATGCCCGCCGTGATTCCCAGAATCACGATTACCACGAGCAACTCGGCGAGCGTGACTCCACTCGGCACGCGGTATCTCATGGGCTGGGCCGCACGCTATAGATGGCTTCCAGCAGTGACGCTGCTATGAGAGCAACGACGGCACCAAAGACCAGAATGAGCGCAGGCTCGATCAGCCTCACAGCCCTCTTCACGCTCTCCTCCGCGCGCTCGCTCTCGATGCGCGCAGCGTGCGCCAGCATGTTCGCCAGCCGTCCAGTCTCCTCGCCCGCACGCACGAGCCGAACCGCGGTAGGAGTGAGACCCTCGTGCTCCGCCAGCGATCGCGCGACGCTCTGGCCGGCGACGATCATCTCTCGTGCCGCGAGAAGCCGAGAAGCCACGGCCCAGTCACCGGTCGCGCGCGATGCGTGGAAGAGCGCATTCGATATCGGGACTCCGCTCTCCAGGAGAGCAGTGAGGGCAGCACATGCTCGGGCCGTAGCCGCCGAGCGCCGTATTGGGCCCGCAATTGGCACGAGAAGAAGAACCTCGTGCCAGCGCCGGCGTCCGGATTCAGTCGCGGTCCACCCATGCCACACCACCGCGCTCACGGCAAGCGTGATCAGCGCCGGTACCGCTCCCACGCGCACCATATCAGCCGTCACCAAGACCAGACGCGTGGTCGCAGGAAGGGCTTGCCCCAGGTCTGCGAGGATCGCGGCGAACCGCGGCAGTACCACGCCAACGAGCAGCGCCACCGACGCACTACCCGCGATCGCGAGAATGAGCGGATACGCGAGCGCGCTTCTGAGCGCCGATCGTGTGGCAGCAGCGGATTCCATCAGCTCGGCGGCTCGGCGCACGGCCAGGGAGAGTCCGCTTCCCCCTTCACCTGCCTTCACGATCCCAATCACCAGCGGCGGAAACACGACGGAGGAAGAGTCCAGCGACGCAGCCAGACTCTGTCCCTGACGCACCGATTCGCGCAGCTCGGGAATCGCTGCCTTCCACGATGCCGGTGCCAAATCGGCCAACGCCTGGAGCGCGCGCCCAACCGGCAATCCCGATTCCAGCAGCGTCGCGAGCACTCGAAGCCCAAGCGCAAGGTCCGCAACCGGAACTTTCGACCGGCGTGTTTCCGAGGGCGTGCTGCTGACCTTGATGTCTACCGGAAACAACCCGCGAGCCACTAGCGAGGCTGACGCCGCATCTCTGCTCTCTGCGTCGATCGCGCCGCGCTCGAGAGCACCATCGGCTCGTGCCGCTTGGTATGCATAGGTGACGCGCGATGCAGCGCTCATGGTCGCACCGGCCCGCCCCATGACGTCAGATCAGCGTCCTCACCTTCACCGCCAATCTTGCCGTCACGACCAAGCGTGGCAAGATCGTACGACGGTGAATTCTGTCGGCCTGGCGCTATGTAAAGGTATGCGCGCCCCCACGGATCCAGCGGCACCACCCGCCTGAGATATGGCCCCCGCCAATTCTTCGGCGGCACACCGCTAACCGGCATGTCACGAAGCGCCCCGAGACCCTGATCAGTCGTCGGATACGCGTCGTTGTCCAGGCGATACGCGTCGAGTGCGAGAGCGAGAACCTCGATCTGGCTCCGCGCCGCGCTACTCTTCGCATCGCCCACGTTTCGGAACACGACCGGTGCCACCACAGCGGCCAGCACCGCGATGATCGCTATCACGACCAACATCTCGATGAGCGTGAACGCGAGTCGCGCTCCCCCACTCCTGCGATCATTCCACGACACGAAGCACCTCCTCTACTGTAGTCAAGCCAGCCTGCACCTTGGCCCATCCATCCGCGCGCAATGGTGCCATTCCGCTCTCGATTGCGCGCGCGCGCAACTCCGATCGCGGACCGCCCTTCACAACAGCGTCCTTCACGTCCTCTGTCATAATTAGTAGCTCGAAGATACCAATTCGACCGCGATAACCGGTTCCTCGGCAGGCCGAGCATCCCATACCTCTGAGGTGCGTGACGCATCCCACTGGGCTGCCGGAAAGGAGAGTGACGTTCGCGGGATGCGGCCGGTACTCGCCCTGACAAGCTGAGCAAGTACGCCGGACCAGCCGTTGCGCGAGCACGCCTTCCACGGTAGACGCGACCAGATAGTCGGGCACTCCCAGGTCGATCAGCCGCGGAATGGCGCCCACCGCGTCGTTGGTGTGAAGTGTGGAGAAGACGAGGTGGCCCGTCATCGCGGCCTGTACTGCGATCTCCGCTGTCTCCGCGTCGCGCATCTCGCCGATCATTATGACGTCGGGGTCCTGCCGCAGAATGCTCCGCAGCGCGGAGCCGAAGGTGACGCCCGCCTGGCGGTGCACGGGCATCTGCGTGATTCCCGAGAGCCTGTACTCGATCGGATCCTCGACGGTGATGATTTTCTCGGCGAGCGGATCACGAAGCTGGAGCGAGGCGTAGAGCGTGGTCGTCTTTCCGCTTCCCGTGGGTCCTGTGACGAGAAGCATCCCGTGCGGCCGCATCGCGAGACGCGAGGCCGCGTCAAATACATTCGCTGGCATGCCCAGCTCGTCGAGACCGACGGGCCTGCCACCGCGATCCAGAAGCCGGAGTACGACGCTCTCGCCGTACATGGTGGGGATCGTGGAGACGCGGAGGTCCAGCTCGCGTGCTTGAAGGCGCACGCGGATGCGTCCGTCCTGTGGGCGCCTGCGTTCCGCGATGTCGAGCTCGGCCAGAAGCTTGATCCGCGAGACCACGGCGGCGTGCATTCCTGAGGGCGGCTCCGGGGCCGGAGTCAGAATTCCGTCGAGCCGGAAGCGCGCTGAGGGTCCCGTGGCTTCAGCCTCGAGGTGGATATCGCTCGCGCCCGCGTCGTAAGCGTCACGCACGAGAAGGTTAACGTAACGCACAACCGGGGGCTGGTTGGCGAGATCGCGCACGTCGGTGGTGAGATCGTCCGTCTCGCTGCCGTCCGCGCGTCCGAGCTCGATAGCGCGCTCGGAGTTGGTGGTGAGACGCTCGATCAAGCGCTCGACCTCATCTATGGTTGCGGACAGGACGACAACGTTGCTGCCATATGCATCGGACAGGTCGTCGACCGCGTCGTCCAAGAGCGCGTCGGGAGCGGCCGCTATAACGAGGGACCCGTCTGCCGAGTAACCGCTAGGGCAGAGACGGTGGTGGATCAGGTATTCGCGCGATAGGCCGGGCGCGAGGCCGAGGGGCGCAGGAGTCGAAGTGGTCATGCCCGCGCGCTAGGCATGGACTGGGCCGCATTCGCGCCAAATCCATAAGTCACGGTGGAACTTCTACATCAGTGCCAGCCAATCCTCGGCGAAAACGCAATCAGCAATGTAGCTACGCTGTTTTCGCGCCGATCGCTACGTTTGAGCGCCTTTGTGGGTGTGATCAGCTGCTAGACGAGGAACAGGGCGAGGCACTAGAGAGAGGCGGTAAGCCGAATTGCTACATGGCGATGTACGCGACGACGAGCACGCAATTGCCCTCTGATATTGCACCCGCGCCGCTCCGCCCTCGAAAACGTAGCTACACTGAGTTAAGGCCCTGAAATGCCTATCGCTACGTTCTGAGAATTCGCGGGGAAATCGGTTTAACCAAATGCCATGCAATAGGTTGTAGCATAGAAATCGCGCTGGCCCGCTGAATGCTTTGGGCGACGACATCCCTCGCCTGGAGCCCGACATGACGCACGCCCGCCTGGCCGCCGTAATCGTTCTCGCCGCCGGTTGCGTTCTTCTGGCCGGTAATCGGTACTCCAGCTTTGCGAGCAGGCCGACCGAAGAAAAGAAGCTGGCGACGTTGCCTCCAGTTTGTTACGGCGGGACTCACACGACGATGACCCCGGCATGCGACAGCGTGCACTCACCAGCACTCACCAACCTCACGGGGCAGACCGCCACCTTCAAGGTGACCAACACGAGCGGCAGCGGCGAGTCGTACGACCTCTCCTGCACGTACACGACGCCGATCAGTAGCTGCTCCGCTTCGACCTTCGTCGATGTTCCGGCAAGCTCCACCAGAAGCACGACCGTTACATTCAGCACGGGCGCCGACAGCGGAACAGCAACCCTCTCGCTCCGGGCCACGAGCAGCATCACGGCCGACGATGCCAAGCAGCGCATCAAGATCCCCGTGCGATTCGACACGCTCAAGGTCTCCAGCGACTTCACCAACAACGACAACCAGAACATGGGCATGTGCGCCAGCGCATGCTTTGCGCTGACGCAGTCGGTGTCCAGCGTGCCCTACTACTCCATGGGTGGCCCCCGGAGCGTGAGCCTGGTCTACAACGGCGACCGCGTGGCGCTCAGGCCCTTCGTCTACGCAGACGTCACTCCACCAACGGGAGCCAATGCACCCACGCAGTACACCATGAGGGTCAAGGTCGACGGTGCTTTCAGGAAGTTTGCCAACGGCGATGACTCGCTCCGCTTCAGCGTGCCGGTGGGCGCTGTGCGTTTGGGTGGCCAGATCGATAGCGTCACGGACAAGGCGACGGGCGTCTACCCCCTGGAGATCCACATCAAGGGCAAGTACTCAAACCACGAAGAGAATAAGACGATGGTCTCGAAGCTCATCGTGGTGAACGAGCGTACGTCACCGATAGCTCGCGGGTGGACCGTGGCCGGGCTGCCGAGGGTCTATCTCCAGGCCGACAGTTCCCTCCTCGTCACCGATGGCACCGGATCGGCGATCTACTTCCAGCGATCAGGGGGGACGTACCTCATCCCACGGGGCGACCACTCGAGCTGGTCGGTGAACTGGACGGGCGTGGACACCATGTTCACGAGGATCTTCCCCGACTCGACCAAGATCCGCTTCAACAACCTGGGGCGCATGCGGAGCGTTACGGACCGCTTCGGGAACCAGACCATGTTCGAGTA
>JBHENQ010000110.1:0-3011 GCA_046261975.1 Gemmatimonadaceae bacterium
TTCGTCGAAATAGGGTACTAGCCAGCCGCCGTGCTGGAAGCCGCCGTCGCGGTCCTCGTTGGGGCCGCCAGGCGCCTGCATGACGCCGTCCAGAGTCAGGAAGGTTCCCACCACCAGCTTTCTCATGTTCGTCTTCTCATCCTAGTCCTCGTGGGTCTCAGCGTACGACGCTATTGATACGACGAATGAAGGTCCTGTAATCGACAGGAGTTGGTGGGAATTCACCGATCTAGAATCGTCTGCCGCGGGCCCGGGCGCCTATTGCGAATTGGGTTGAATGCGCGCACTGCGACACTAGACTGCACGCCATGAACAACCCCTGCAAGGCCTCACGCAAGCAGGGCATGCTGATGCCGCGTCGCCGTCGATGGCCGGAGGAAATCGCGGCGTGTGGTCACTCCGCGTTCCGTTCGAGCACCTCGGTGCGCGCATCTACCCGAACATGTTCTCGCTCGCGCAGAGCCACGAGGCGTTCGCCGAGAGTGGAGTTCTCAAGAACGAGGTGTTGCAGAAACGGTTCGATGACACGCTCAAGTGTTTTCTCGACCTGGTGGAAGCCGCGAAGCACTATCCGGGACTCAAGAAGCAGTGGGTGGAGTTCCTTGGCGAGGATCCAACGCAGTCGATCGATCGCGTCGAGGTAAGCGAGATCGAGGCGGCATAGGTACGTGGAGCGCAATTGGATATGAAGCGCTTCGTTTGCCATTGGCACAGGCGCTGAATCCCGTCATGACTCAGGCGTCGGTCTTCCAGATCTCAACCGGCGCGACGGGCGATCAGCTCGCGCACCTTGGGCACCAGCTCGACCGGTACTTCCATGGCCGTATGCGTCGTAGATTCGAACGCGGCTTCATCCTCGGCCACCGCCTCTTCGGGCGACTGCGCCTCGTAATGCTCGAGCACGCGGCGTACCCGCCCCTCGTCCCATCCGTCGGGGTAGCGTGATTTGCTCATGGCTTCTTCTTACGGGGGCGACGGAGCGCACGCAAAGCCTTCGCGCCAGGATTAAACGCCGTGATCACAAAGATTGAGTCTGGCTCGGGATCCGGCACGTAGATCACGAAGGTACCGGCCGGCACGGGCTCGTCCGATCGCGACACGCGTGCCCTCGCGGTCGAGCCGATCTTCAAAGCGGTCGTTCGAGTACATCTTCGGCCTCCTCTTCCGAGACATCACGCCGATAGATGTGAGGCTCGCCACTTTCGGGGTCGAGGTAGAAGCGGACGTTCCCTCGCGATCCAAGTGAGGAGTCAACTCCGACGGGTTCTCAAAGTTGGCACAAGGCCCGCGCGTTCGCCTCAACGCACGAGTTCAGCTGCAGCCGAAATCAAACGAAAGCGAGCGAGCAGTCCGCGATCGGCTGTCTCCTGCAACGCATGTTGGGCAGCGGACGAGGATCAGGGCGTGGCGAGTTCCCAGCGCTGCGCGAGCTCTCGAAAGGCCATTTCATGCGAAGGCCAATCGTGAAGCGTAGCAGGATCGAAGTCAGCGCCGTTCGGCCAGACCACTGTGTGCACCTCCGGATCGACGCGCACCTGGTTGAACATCGCGGCGTCGCGCAACGGACCGAATAGTACGCCGGCCAGTATGGGCGAGAAATCAATTCGCCGTTCCAGACCATCATCGAAGCGGATTCGTAGGGTGAACGGAGCGACGACCTCAGCCGACTCTACACGGTAGATAGGATGGCGCATGGATAGTTACGCTAGAGGTTCGATCGGAATGGGGTGCTGGCCGTTCTGCAACCGGTTCCAATCATCGAGCAGTTCCTGTTGGTGCAACTCCGCCCAAGCCTCCACCAGCCGCCGTTGACGCGTCGGAAGCGATCCAGCGATCACGTCGATCGGGTCAATACTGATGACGGCCACATGATCCTGCCAGTAGGCGTGGAAGTGCGCGACGTGATGCTGGCCGCCGACCTCTGCGAACATGCGCACGATGATCCCGAAGAAGCGGCTAAGTTCCGGCACCTTTCAATTTACATGTGGGTGTGGGAGTGGTGCACCCGCATGCTGCCGAAGCCGCCGAGTCGGTTGGTCAACACATGCTTGTCCGTGAGACCGAGCCTGCCCCAAAAATACATGTTGTCTGCCTAACCCCTGCAAGGAGCTGTCATGCCACGGCAAACTCAAAGCCCGCTTCGCGTCCTCATCTTCCATGCGTCGCTGAGAAAGAATTCCTTCAACGGACAACTTGCTAGGCTGGCTGCCCAGGCAGTCGAGCGGGCGGGTGGGATCGCTGATCGCGCGGCGATGTCGGACTTCGACTGGCCTTCATATAGTGGTGACGTCGAGAGCACACAGGGAATCCCGAACGGCGCGGAACAGCTATCGCGTCGTCTCAAGGGCGCTGATGCGTTTTCGCCCCACACTTAGAGACTTGCTCACCGTCTCGCGAACGAAGCACAAACCGGAGTTAGCCGGCATGCTGGCACGGTCATCATGTGGACTCAGGTTGATGGAGAAGCATCCAGGACGTGCCGAACTTGTCCCGCAGCATGGCGAAGCGATTGGCGAAGGGTGTCTTCTCCATCTTCATGAAGATCTCGCCCCCGTCCGCAAGCTCGGCATATACGCGCTCCGCGTCCGCCTCACGATCTAGAGTGAGGGTAAGATAGGCGCTTCGCATGGGCTCGGCCTGCGGGATGTCCGCACCCATTAGCACTGTCGTGCCGATCTCGATGCGGGCGTGAAGGACCTTCTCCTTCCAATCGGCCGCCAGGCTGGGATTGGGCTGTTCCCCATGTCGCACTATCCCAGTGATCCTGCCGCCAAGGTGTTGCTCGTAGAAGCGGAAGGCCTGTTCGCAGTTCCCGCGATAGTTCACATAAATGTCCAGTCGCATTGAGTCACGCCACCATTTCCATCCGCAGGCCAAATCTGTCGCGCGGAGGGTCCGGCGGAAGACTGATACTCGTGCCGCTTACGAGCCGCTCTGCCGACCATAGTGCGACTAACGCATCCAGGAGGTCGTCGTCCGCGGCCTCGCGTCGAGAAACCGAAGCACGAAGC
>JBHENQ010000111.1:0-2562 GCA_046261975.1 Gemmatimonadaceae bacterium
GCGCACGGCGGGATCGGCATCGACTATCGCGTTGATCTCTGGCGCGACAGGAACGTGAAGTAGATCGCGTGACAACGCGAGACCGAGATACAACATGCGTTGCGCATCAAGCTTTTGAGCGCGATCAAACACCACCGGCCATTCCAGCGGCAGGTGCAGTATTACCTGAGCGACGTCGCAAACGCCCTTTAGCCGTGCCCAAACGTGACGACAACCGTGAACGCAAAGAACCAGCAAGAGGTCCTCCGGCCCGAGCGCCAGCGCATTCACATCACCCAGCCGGATGCGCTGAAGGCGGTCCCACATCTCGTCTACATTCAACCGGACAGGGAGCTCCGGAGGCGCGAACTCCCAATGCAGCTCGAGACGTGTGCCATCAGCGCCGCTGAAGACGTGAACATGGGCGCGACGGAGGTAAGCGTTCTCGTCCGCAACCAATGGCCACGCATCTCCGCCATAACCGATAGCGCCCAGCGCGCTCCTTGCTCTGGCGATGTCGCTACGGCGGACGAGAATATCCAGATCGCCGAACTGCCTCGCAGCAAGCGAACCGTAAGCTTGCAGGGCCAGCGCTGGACCCTTGTACGCGAGCGCTGCAACACCAGAGCGCTCCAGAGCTCGAATTACACGGACGAGTTCTGATGTCATCCCAAGGTTGCGCACAGCATTGGCATCGCACTCCTGCTTTAGCGCGGCAAGGATACTTTCCGGGACGACTCGAAGTGCCTTGCGGAGAGCCGCGTACAATTGTGGCACGACACCGTGACGGCGAGCTACCCTGTGCAGTGCATGCCACCTGACAGCGTCATCCGCCAGGCCGGCGATTAGCTCGGCTGAGTCAGCGTCAATCCGCGGGCGTGCACAGTAAAGGAGCAGTTCCTCCTCGCGCTCGGTTAACTCAGCGGCCCTGTCAGCGATTGCGGGCAACGTCGTCTTCGATTATTTCGGCAAGCTGATCGAGCGCTGATAGATCGGCGGTTCTGGATAGCCTTCGCACCGGAACACGCTCGACGATGGTCATGCACGCTCGAAAATGAGAAGTCTCCGGCCTGGCCTGAAAAACCCGCAAGCCGTACGAATTGGCTATCAGCTGAAGAAGTGCCTCCTTCCCCTTTATCGGATCGATTGCGTTTGCATTGGATTGAGCGAGAACATAGATGCCACGCAGCTCGACAGGGTCGCTGGCGAAATGCCGGGCCTCGCATACGACCTTCTCCGATTTCGGAGAAACCGGCATGAGTTCGGCCGGGTTTTCTCCGACTGCTCTGGCGGGCTCGGGGAATAATGCGATGTGGGGCGTGCCAGGAAACGCTCGAGGTATACCCGGACCGCTTGTGTCTACCGCAACCAGGTCATCTGCCAGAAGCTTATGGCCGCGACTGTGAAGCGCTGCAGTCGTCGTCGACTTCCCCATTCCTGACGAGCCCAGGAAAGCAAGCGCGGCTCCGTTAACCGCAACAGCGCTTGCGTGGAGAATCAAGCGACCACGCTGATGCAGCACGGCCGCGAGAGCAGCCTTGACTATGTACGACCGCAAGACCGGGTCGGCCGCTGACGGATCCGGATCGACGACTATCTCGGCGCCATTGCGAATAAGGAAGGTCCCTACCCCACCGCACCGGATCCATACCCCTTCGGTAGTCGCCTCGGTGCGGAACGCTGGATCGTCACTCGCGAATGGCACACCAGGCAGGGGCCCGGTGAACACGCGGACATCGGAATTACCTGCTGGCGCCGCCGGAGTCAGCTGAGGCAGAGCCAGGTAAGACTCGATTCGTGTACCGTAGGCTACGTATGAGTACACGTCGACCCCTCAGAAACGCGCCCGGCCACCCCCGCCAAGGTGTCGCAGGGCAGAATCTCTAGCCGCGCGCCGCCTCAGGGACAGGTACCGATGCCACTCTTTATGTCGTCTTGCGATCCGAACGGACAGTCCCTCGGTTGGATTCCCGAATGTTCCTGGGTGATCTTGGCGACGTCACCCAGCCTGGTGAGCTCGGGAGTATCGTAGGCTTTCTTCTCGGCCTTCACTCCATTGAGTTGGTTTTCCATTGCGCGCTCCCCCTTGTGAGTTATCCTTTCAGGCGTTTTAACGCCGCCTTGCTCAGCCCCCGTCCCCTCACTAATACCCCTTGAAGCATCTGTCGTGCCATGATAATCACGCACGCTTACGCACTCCGGTGCGGTCGCGTTCAGTGCGGTAGGAATTGATGATTTAACCTGCCGAAGCCATAGCCACAAGGTCACCGCAGCCCAGACTGACCCGCCAGGTCCGGTCCCGCTCGGGGATGCCAACTGATCGTAGGCTCTACGGAGCGACCCTGAGTCAACGTAGCCGGAAAGTATGCCTCCATCGTCCAAGATCAATCTCTCCACAAGGTTGCGATCTGTGTGCAGAAGTCCGCGTTTGAAGTTTGCGCTGAGGTCCGCTTTACCGCGACGCCACTGAATTCCCTCAGGCAGTATCCCCTTCATGGCCCGGCGCAGGACAACTCGTGTCCAGCCACCATTTAGCTTCTGCTCCGGCGGCAGGGCCAGGCAGAACTCGACCAGCCGCCGGTC
>JBHENQ010000112.1:0-6569 GCA_046261975.1 Gemmatimonadaceae bacterium
TGGGCGCGCAGTGGTACCATGCCGCTTCATCCACAGATCGCGCCACGCTGGCCGCGATTGGCGCACTCCTGAGCCGGCACGCGGCGTCGATCGCACGCACTCCGGATCGTTCGGCGCTCGCCCTCGAGCAGAGTCGCGCGGCGATTTCCATCGCCTCTCGCTCGCTGAAACCGTCCACATCCTCGCCCCCCGGTACTTCCTCGTCCGCTGCGGCACGCAGTTCCCTACACAGCCACTCGAACGTGCGCACGTCCGAGAACAGCGGGGATTCCGGGTCCATCTCATAGTGATGCGCCAACAACTCGATCAAGCGATCCATCTCGCGCTCGAGGCCGGTGATGTCTCCGCTGCCGTGGTCATAACGGCTGGGACCCCTCAGCGGTGCTGAATCGTATGGTTCCGTGAGATCGGTCATGATGCCTCACTTTGGGGCGGTGGCTTAACGGACGGCGATGGCGATTCGCGTGATACCCTCTCAGCTCGGCGTAAGAACCGCTTGAGCTCGGCCCTCTCTGTCTCATCGAGGTCCGTACCGAACTTTGCCGCGGCTTCGCGCAACCGCCGGCACAATCGCGATATCCGTTGCGCTGCCGCCATGTACTCTATTCCAAGCCACTCCGCAATCTGTCTGCGCGGGATGTGATTGCTCACCCACACCAGGAGCAGCCGTTCGGTTTCGGTAAGACCTTCATCCAGCGCGGACGCCAGCCGATGCAGCACGAGTGACATGGACGCGTCGATAGCCTCAGGACCCAAGCTCGCGTGCATCACATACTCCGAGGCCGACTCCATGACAACCCGCTGACCCGACGCCATGTTGCTCATCGCCTCTTCCAACCGCTGATTTCTCTCGATCTCTTCGCGATATCGGTGCAGCAACTTCAAGCGACAAGCTCCTGCGAGATACGCGACCAGAGAGCCACGCAAGGGATGCTTCTTGCGAATCAGCGTCATCGCCACGTCGCTCAAGAGGTCGGACACCCAGTCGTGGCGGTCGCCGGCAGGGATACCGGCTCGCTTGGCTTGCGCCCATAAGCCCCTCTGGAACCGTTGAATGTATTCGTTGAAGGCCCACACGTCGCTAGCCCTGAGTCCGTCGATGAGCTCGCTGTCGCTCAATCGCCGGTAGGACGCTGCTTTCTCCGGCGAACTGGAGTTTGGCGACGCTGGATCGGCCGCTTCTCTCACTGGTTCTACCTCGATCACGAGTTGCAGAGGTATGAGCGCGCGTGGAGGGAGCCCGTTGTCGGACGCGATCTCGGCGCAGCTGCGAAGAACTCCCGGCCTTCCGGGCCAATCTTCGCCCCTCATGGATATAGTTGCGTCCATTTGACATCACTGCGCTTATGCTGCCGTTCCAGGGCCGGTGCCCGGTGATAGCGGTGTTGATTGCGCCCTCATCAGCCACTGCCTGACGCGCCGCTCAATCGATGCTACCATGGATAAAGAGATCGAATGGTCCCGGAGGCGAAGTCGTAACTCCGCTGCCTGATCGGAGGGCATTCCGGCAAGTTCCGCAGCCGCGAGAAGTCTCAACGCGTCATGCACACCATTGGCTCTGCCCTGAAGCGCATCATGACCACTGTCCCGCGCGTCTCCCGATTCCGACGTGATATGTGGCTTCTCGGGCGCGATCGCTTCAACCGGAGCAGTCGGTTCCTTGACCGCCAATCTGACCCTGGCCCTCGCTGCCTTCAGCATCTCCTCGTAACTCGCCCGCTTTCGGGACGCGGTGAAACCCAGGTTGGCCAGGGCTCGGCCGATAGCGGACGTCTCAGTGTTCTCGAGACAGGCCACTTCATTAATGTCTCCGTCACCCAGCTTTTCCGAAGCCCAGCCAGTGGCAGCCGGACGGGACTCTTCGGTGGTTCGGTAGACTCGCGCGCGAAAGGTGATCTCCGTGGTGTCGCGTTCGACGAGATCGCTCACGATTCGTCCGATTGAGTAGGTCTCGTAGAATTGCGTAATTCTGTCTGCGACTGGAGCGTATTCGTTGGGATCGAAGCTCAGGTCCATTTTGCTCATAACAGCCTCCCGGTAGATTTCGGACACCTGGCATAGTAACCGAATATACACCGAAGGACAATGGCGTGATGTAGATGCGCAACCACTCACTCACACGTCACGGCGATCAGCCCAGTCCGCTAGCTCCGCCATTTCCTCCAGCGCGGCGATCACCTGTTCGAGCGGGAGCGCCGCCCAGCGGCGAAGTTGCTCGCGGCGACTCCCATCCCATGTCGTCACCCGCCAGTCGAAACGCTCGAGATGCTCCGGAAGTGCGCTCATTCCTGCTCCGGGATCATACGTAAGTGCTCAATGTCGATTCGATCCTGCTCCCGTCCCGCAGCCTGCTTCATCCCGATAAGTGTGGAGATCGAGACGAATCGAACCGATCCCGCAGGAGGCAATTCTTTGACCAGTGCACTTGCATACTCATCGTCGAACGAAAAGGGTTCCTGTACGAAGACGTCCACGGGTGTCTCGCGATGATGATCGCTGAAGAACTGCAGAACTCGCATGCCCTTCTCACGAATGAGCGTAGCGCGCAATTGCACGTCGGCAAATTGACTCGCCGTTAACGGGACGATCGGTTGGTACCCCAATCGCGCCAGAGCCGAGAACGCAGCCTGGATGTTCTCAGCGTTGAGCTGGAACACCACATCCACATCCTTGGTGAATCTCAAGTAGCCGTGGGCATTGACAGCAAGCCCTCCTGCGACGAGAAAGCGCACGCCCGTCTCGTTCAGCACTCCAACGATAGATCGAACACTTTTTAGCTTCACGCTCCGGCTGCCGCCACGTAATAGCCTCCAATGAGGATCAGCATTTACTCGACATCATAACCGAGCAAGGCCGAAGAGAGCGATGCCACGCCGTAGGTATATATTAGCAGCTATCGACCACGACGGTATCGATCGCAAGCGACACTCAATGCTGAGGAACCAGGAGTAGCCCCTACGACGCCATGGACGCCGGCCCATTATGATTCAAACATGCCACTGACGACCTTCCATCCCGCGATCGCGCGGTGGTTCGCCGAGCGCATTGGTGAGCCAACCGCGGCCCAGCGTCGCGGCTGGGAGGCCATTCGGAGCGGCCAACACACCCTCATCGCCGCGCCTACGGGCTCCGGCAAAACGCTCGCGGCCTTTCTCAGCGCGCTCGATGACCTCCTGCGGGAAGGGCTCAGCGCACCCGAGCTCCCAAACGAAACCCGGGTCGTCTACGTATCGCCGCTCAAGGCGCTCTCTGCCGACATCCACAAGAACCTCGCCGAGCCGCGGCGCGAGATCCGCGAGCTCGCCGAATCGATGGGACTGCCGGCCGTCCGCATAACCGCCGCGGTCCGCACCGGCGATACGCCGGCGAGCGAGCGGGCCGCGATGCTCAGGACTCCGCCACACATACTGGTCACCACTCCGGAGTCGCTCTACCTGCTGCTCACCGCGGAACGCAGCCGCGAGATGCTGCGCACCGTGCGTACCGTGATCGTCGACGAGATTCACGCCGTGCTGGGCTCGCGCCGCGGTGCGCACCTGGCGCTCACCCTCGAGCGACTCCAGCACGTCACACAGAATCCCCTGCAGCGAATCGGACTCTCGGCAACGCAGAAGCCCATAGACGAAGTCGCGCGTTTTCTCGTGGGGACGGCGAACATCGACGCTAGCGGCCAGCCCGAGTGTTCTATCGTGGATGAGGGTCACAGACGCGCGCTCGACCTGGCCATCGAGATTCCGGGAGCGCCGCTCGAGGCCGTGATGTCCGCCGAAACCTGGGAGGAGATATACGATCGCCTCGCCGACCTGGTGCGAGCACACCGGACGACGCTCGTCTTCACCAACACGCGCAAGATGGCGGAGCGTGTCGCACGGCATCTCAGCGAGCGTGTGGGTGAGACTCTGGTGACGGCGCATCACGGGAGTCTGGCAAAGGAAATACGCCGCGATGCGGAAGACCGACTCAAAGCTGGCAAGCTGAGTGCGCTCGTTGCCACCGCGTCGCTCGAGCTTGGAATAGACATCGGGTCCGTGGATCTGGTGTGCCAACTCGGCTCCACGCGCCAGATATCCACGTTCCTTCAGCGCGTGGGACGGTCAGGCCACACGATCCGAGGGACACCAAAGGGGCGCCTGTTCCCGCTCTCCCGCGACGAGCTGGTCGAGTGCGCGGCGCTGATGCGCGCCGTCGGAGAGGGCGAGCTGGACCACATCAGCATGCCCGCGCAACCGATCGACGTCCTGGCACAGCAGATCGTCGCGGAATCCGCGGCGGAAGACTGGGGTGAGGGCGAGCTGTTCGACCTCGCACGCAGAGCGTATCCGTACCGCGCGCTGGAACGCAGCGATTACGACCGCACGATCGAGATGCTGGCGCAGGGATACAGCACGCGACGAGGCCGCCGAGGCGCACTGATCCACCACGACGCCGTAAACAATCGCGTTCGCGGCCGCCGCGGTGCACGACTCACCGCCATAACGTCGGGCGGGGCGATCCCCGACGTTGCCGATTTCCGCGTGGTGCTCGAGCCTGAAGGTACCGTGGTCGGCACTCTCAACGAGGACTTTGCCATCGAGAGCATGGCCGGCGATATCTTCCAGTTGGGTAACACGTCGTGGCAAATTATTCGCGTTGAGGCGGGCGTCGTGCGCGTGCAGGACGCGCGCGGTCAACCGCCCACGATCCCGTTCTGGCTCGGTGAGGCTCCGGCGCGCACCGACGAGCTATCGTTGGCGGTCTCACGCCTGAGACAGGATCTGGATCAGCGCCTGGACGACCGCGAGACTACTGCCCAATGGCTCGTCTCCGAGATCCCAGGCTTGCCGCTTGGCGCCGCCACTCAGATGGTCGCCTACCTCGGCGAAGCCAGGCGCATGCTTGGCACACTGCCCTCGCTCGAGACGCTCGTCATCGAACGCTTCTTCGACGAATCGGGCGGCATGCAGCTCGTGTTACATGCACCGTTCGGCAACCGCGTAAACCGGGCCTGGGGACTCGCGCTCCGAAAGCGGTTCTGCCGGCAATTCAACTTCGAGCTCCAGGCCGCCGCTACTGAAGACGCGCTTCTGCTCTCGCTTGGCCCTCAACATTCCTTTCCGCTCGGCGACGTTTTCCGCTACCTCAACCCGGAGAGCGTGCGCGAGATACTCGTGCAGGCGCTGCTCGATGCACCGGTGTTTGAGACCCGCTGGCGGTGGAATCTTACGATCTCTCTCGCCGTCCCGAGGAATCGCAACGGCAAGAAAGTACCGCCTCAGCTCCAGCGCATGCTGGCCGACGATCTGCTCGCCGCTGCGTTCCCCGATGCCGCGGCGTGCCTCGAGAACATCGCAGGCGACCGTGAGATCCCCGACCATCCTCTTGTCCGGCAGACGATACACGACAGTCTGCACGAAGCGATGGATCTGGATACCCTCACCGAGGTCCTGCGTCGCATCCACGCCGGCGAGATTGCGACAATCGCGCGCGACCTGCCGGAACCCTCGCCGCTCGCGCATGAAATTCTCAACGCGAGGCCATACGCGTTCCTCGACGACGCGCCGCTCGAGGAACGGCGTACGCAAGCGGTCTACACCCGGCGATCGCTGGAGCCGTCAACGGCAGCCGATCTTGGCGCCCTCGACCCAGCAGCGATCGAGCGGGTACGTGCGGAAGCGTGGCCCGAAGTCACCAACGCTGACGAGATGCACGATGCGCTCATGACCTCAGGGTTCCTCACGCAGAAGGAGGGCGCCGCGTGGAGCGACTACTGGCGCGAGCTGGCAGATGCGGGTCGTTCGGGCCGCGCCACCATCGAGTTCGGCGGTGTCGCGAGAGTACTGTTGTTTGCCGCTGAGCGGCTTCCGGAGATGCGCGCAATCTTCCCCGGACTGGATGTAGAGCCGTCATCGCTCGTGGCGCCTACGCGCTCAAGCGGCGCGAAGCCTGAACGGCAGGTTGCAGTACACGAGTTGCTGCGGGGACGGATGGAGATCGTCGGTCCGACCACTGCCGGCGCGCTCGCCGCGCCGCTCGGGGTTTCCGATGAAGACGCAGATGTTGCTCTCCACGAGATGGAGGCGCAGGGCATGGTACTGCGCGGCACGTTTACGCCCGGATCCGAGGAGCGAGAGTGGTGCGACCGGCGACTGCTTGCGCGCATCCACCGATATACGCTTACCAGGCTGCGTGCCGAGATCGAGCCGGTGTCTACAGCCGATTTCATGCGGTTCCTGTTCAGGTGGCAGCGAGTCCATGCGGACGACCGCGCCACCGGCATCGAAGGACTCGCCGCACTCATTAGCCTGCTGGATGGATATGAAGTGGCCGCGGGAGCGTGGGAAGCCGACGTATTGAGCGCGCGCATGACCGAATACGACCCGCAACTTCTGGATGCGCTGTGCTTGACCGGCCGCGTAGCCTGGGGACGGCTCACTCGGCCGCTGCAGACCAATGGCGCTCCGTCGTTCACCGCCGTGCCCATCCGCTCGACGCCTGTCGCACTTTTTATGAGAGACCATGCGGCACAATGGCTCGGATTGTCTTCCGATCCTGATGTGGCGCGCCCTTCGCTCACGGAATACGCCTCGCGG
>JBHENQ010000113.1:0-8651 GCA_046261975.1 Gemmatimonadaceae bacterium
AGAAACCAGGGGGCCAATCCAAGTGTCAGTCCGTACGTGTAGCGAGAATCCTGCTCTCCTGTCTCGGCGACGACTTTCATGCCGGCTGAATCCTTGATGCCAAACGTCGGGTATCGGGCGTCCCAGGCGCCCACGAGAGCCAATCCCACCACGGGGCGAACGCGCCACTCAGGAAGTATCGTCATCGTGAACTCGAACGGCTTCTCGGACGCGAGCCGTGAAAGCTCTGGGTTCGGCTGGCTGGCGACCGTCAGCGCCACCTCGCGTCCCTCGGCCAGCGACACCGAGACCGTGTCGCAGTCAATTGTGACTGTTGCGTTCGCTGCGGCGAGGGTGAGAGCTTCGGTTGCGTACGCGACGGCTATAATCTTGTCGGAGTCGTTGAGAGCCTCCTGAGCGCTTTCTATGATATCCGTGGTCCGGCCGACCAGTAGGTCCAGTTTATCCCTCGCTGCCTCTGCGATCGAGTCCAGGCGGGCAGCCTCTCGTGTGTCCGCTCCAGGTTTGGCAGCTTCGGCGGCCCGCAGCATGGTATCGACAAGAGCACCGAGCACGGCCACATCAGAGCGAACGGAACGGAGCTTCTCGCCAATTAACTGAAACTGATCGGCCAGCTGTTGAATCAGTTTCAGCCGGGTGCATCTGGGGCAGTCAAGATTGCCAAACTTACGCACACTATCGCGCGATGCATGGATGGCCGTCACGCTTGCGCCGCGCATCGATTCGAGCTCGCGGAGCGTAAGAGCGCGCGTCGCCTGAAGCCCTTTGCTGCCCACGAGAAGAGTGTCTAGTTCAACGAGAGCCTGTTTGAGCTCGTTCAAGCGTCGAGTCGCCGCCGAGTCGAGAGTTCCTGTCCGTAATTCCGGCGCGAGTTCAATCTTCTCCGTAAGGAGTGAAGTCGCGTATGGTCCGAGTGCCGTGAGAAACGCTTTCAAAGAATCGAGCTCCGGCACGGAGACGGTCTTCTGCTTCGCGCTACACGTGTAGAACGCGGAGTTGCTACTCACCGCAGTGATCGGAATGCCCGTCTTGCTAGGTACGCGCACAGACCCGCCGCTCTTGATCGTATCGCGTTTCTCGATCGTATCCGGTTTTTCGGGGGGCCGGACAGCGACGACCATACGCTTTCCCTGATCTACTTCGATCCTGCTGACCTTCTGCGAGGTAGCGCACCCAGACACGACCGCAGTGGCCGCGACAATCATGAAAGCCGTGTATGAGACACGCATCGACTTCCTCTTCGAAGAAGGGACTTGCCGCACCCCCCCCCCGCGGCGCGACCGGTCGATTATAGGTGTCTTGCGGCTCTGCGGTCTAGATCACGAGGGCCAGGCCAAGACGCGTGATCGAGCTCTGAATCGGAACGTTCAGCCTCTGGCCGTCGATGTTTGTGCGGCGATCCACCGGCCTTGGTTAGTACTTGCATAATTAGCTAATTAGCTTATTATCTTAGTAGTCCTATGACTCAACCCGTCAGCGCTTCCCCAACGACCACCGTAGTGGTGGCTTCCAATGCGGTCTTTCGCGCTCTCGCCGACCCCACCCGCAGGGCCATACTTGCCCTCCTCCGCGACGGCCCGATGACCTCGGGCGCCATTGCCGATCGCTTCCCCGTCGCTTGGGCGACAATCTCCCGCCACCTCGGCATCCTCCGCGGCGCGGATCTCGTGCTCTCGACGCGCGACGGCAATGCGATCACGTACGAACTCAACACCACCGTCTTTCAGGAATTCGTCGATCACGTTCTTGGCTGGCTCAACACCGGAGGTAGTAATGCGTAGGCTCCCAGAAGTTCTCGTCCTCGTCATTTGCATCCTGTCCGTGGCAGCGTTTCCCCACCTGCCCGCGCAGATCGCCGGCGACGTCTCATGGCTACTTCCCTCAACTCTTTCAGAGTCGGTGCCGGCGCGCGAGGCCTCGCGTGTCTTCCTTGCCTTCGCGATTCCGGCCGTGCTTGCGCTCATGCTTGCGGCGTTCCGCTGGGCGACCTCGGACCGTGGAAGGGCGACGACCGCGCGCGTTCTTCCCGCTTGGCTCGGAACACCCGGAGGTCGAGCGCCCGAGTATGAAAAATTCTCTGCTTCATTAGATCTGATCATGCTTTGTGTCACTGCGATTGCGGCCAGCGTACACATGGGATTTCTCGCTTCGGCCCTCGGACGGCACGGACCGATCTCCGCGCTCACCGGTCTGGGGTTCGGCGTCGCGCTCGCGGCGATGGGCAACGTCATGCCGCGCCTTCGCCCGAATCCGATCGCTGGACTTCGCTCGGAAGCGATGCTGCGCAACCCGTCCGCTTGGCGCAACGCGCACGCCAGCTTCGGACGGATGTGGGTGTTGGGCGGTGTGCTGGTGATCGGGACCGCGCTCGTCGCGCCACGCTATTCGTTGATCGCCTTCGTGGCGGTGGTGGTCCTCTCCGTCATCGTTGCGCCGATCGTCGCTCGGCGCGCGCTGAGCACACGACACAAGGCGGCGGAAGTGTGAGGCGAGGTCGAAAGATTCTCTCTGTCGACTATCCGTCCTGCCCCTGCGCCCCTTGAACGTTAGCGCACCGGAAGCCCGCTCGGAACCGAAGTCGGCATGAGTGCACCCAGATCACGCGCCGATGGGTCGGTAAGCGACTCGAGAAAGGCGACGAGGTCGGAGATCTCGTCGTCGGTGAGGTTCAAGGGCTGCCGAAGGCGTGTGTCGAGGGTGGCGAGGACCGCGTCGATCGTCTGCTGATCGCCGTGATACGAGACACGCAGTGCCGGCGCGAGCTGCGACACATCATACTCGGCAAGTGACTTCGGCACGTTGTTGTAGTGCCGCACCACCGCATCGAGCGTCGAATACGCACCGTTGTGCATGTATGGGGCCGTCAATGCGACGTTCCGCAGAGCTGGAACGCGGAAGGCAAAGCGATAGAGCGCCTGGTCGAAGGTGTCGCCGACACCGAAATCCAGCGGCGCGCCGGTTCCCGTCCCCGGCCCGAGTTGAGGAACACCTGCGTTGGAGAAGCTCTGCGATCCGAGGAGCGCCCCCGAATGGCAGGACGCACACATCCCCTTCCCGAGGAACAGCCTCGCGCCGCGCTTGGCCGCTGGTGACAGCGCGTTGTCATCCCGGGCGAGATAGCGATCGAATGGCGAGCTGGTCCTGGTGTAGGCTTCTTTCTCGAAGGCGACGATCGCCGTCGCGGCGTGCTCGAACGCGAGCGACTGGACCGGAATCGACGGAAAGGCGTCCCTGAACTGCCTCACATATTCCGGGATCGCGAGCACTCGACGCATGACCGCACGCCAGACCTCTTCCGGCTGGTCGTCGGGAATCTGAGCGAGATCGTTCGTGTTGCCGAATCGGTCGTGATCGCCGGCACGCCCGCGCATCTCCTCGCGACTGGCCACTGGGAAGAACGCCTGCGCGACGAGAGCATCGGTGACCCCGCTTGGTCTCGGGATCGCGGGGGAGGGCCCACCAGGAAAGTTGCCGTGCTGCGAGAGCCGCGCGTCCCAGAACAAGTACGTGGGGCCGAGGCCGACGTTAAGCAGCGACGTGGCGTTCCGCGCGACGAACTGCCGCCCCGTCCCGGGGGTTCGATTGGTGCCCGTCCCACTGCCTCCAGTTCCGACGGCGAGGGACAGTCCATCGCCGCCCTGGAGCGCCGGGTCGTGGCATGTTCCACAGGACACGTCACGATTGCCGCTGAGGATCTTGTCGAACATCAGGGCCTGCCCGAGCGACACCATCGCCCTGTCCTGGCTTGGCATGGGGAGAATGGGCATCACCCCCCACCTGGCGAGCTGCTGACGGATCTCAGCATCAAGCGTCGGCGTGGGCGGGATGTCTGGCCCGAGGGAAGTATCACGGCACGCGTTCATCGTCAGAACAAGGGTGACGCAGACAGTTCGCCGGAGCACTCGCATCATCGGTTCTCTCGCCATCGCCTGGGTCCTCGCGATTCAACGAACAGGGAATGACACTGAAAACTGGTGCGAGACGACGCGGACCTCATCGAGCGTGAGCTGCCCGCTCGGCGCGGCGACGATGCTCGATCTGGCTAGATCGGCTGCTTCGATAAAGTCGGTCCGCGCAACGCCCGGACGTCCTGTCCCCAATGTGAGCCGGCCGCGGTAACGGATCTCGAGCTGCGGGAAGCGGAAGCTCGTTCCCCATGTCGGCGTCCACTCGAGCCACCGTTCCTCCTGGTGCCGGCGGGAGAGCTCGACGTTGTTGTCCTGCTGGAGCCAGTAATGAATTGACCGAATACCGAGCCCCAGCTGAAAGCTGGCTTCATGCGTGCCGTCGGCCATTTTGATGCTCTCGCTCATGCCGATGCGAACCAGCGCATTCGAGAAGCGAAAGCTGTTCTCGACCGTTCTGCCACCCGTTGGAATTAGCGCGCTGTCGGCCGTCATCGTCGGCGCAGCGGCTTCCGCCCACGTGCTCGTGCGGATCGGCTCGTAGATCGCGTCGAGGCCGAAGGTTGCGCCAGCGCGTATCTTCGAGATGCCGACGCCGATGTTGTATGCTTCGGAGTGTCCCGGATCCCGAGGGATGTTCATGATCTGGTAGTTCGGGATCTTGGGATGGGTAAGCCGATTGGCGGTGAGCACGCCTCCGACGCGCCATCCCGCGTCGTTTATTGGCTGGACGTAAGCGAGGTGCACGCCCGATGTGTTTGTGCGATCGAGGTTCTGCTCCACCCGCGGACGTGGCACGGTGGTACGAGTGCCCGGGTCCCAGAACCACTCGGCGTAGGTGACATCGTGCGTTGAGCGATACCGGTTGTGCACCACGACCGCCTCGAAAGACCGGGCGGGACTCCATTCCTTGAGGATTCCGAGCCGCACATCGATCGATTGGCCGCGCTGGTCAATCGCCTGGCTCCCCGCGTAGAGGAGATCGACGCCGTCCACCGCCTCGAGTCCCGCGCCGAAGACGCTCGCGCCCACTGACACACCCGCGGTCGGGAACGCCTTCCCGACCATCGCGAAGCCATATTGGTTCTGATGCTTGTTCTCCGTTATTCCGGGAACGGTTGAGCTCGCGAAGATAGGCTGGAAGTCAGCGCGCCGAGCCGCATCGATCTCTTGAAAAGCGAGCCCGACACCACCGAACAGGGAGCGTGAGCTCGCGAGCACGGTCAGCGGGAGCGTCCGCCCGCCACCGGCATCGCTCGAGACGCTGAAGAACGTCGGCGACCCGAAGAAGTGACTGCCGCGGAGCCGACTCCCCTTCGCTGGGTTCGAGAACGGATCCAGCAGCGTGTCGGCGATGGCGATCGAGACGCTCGCCATTCCCCGGTTGTGAGAGGGATAGAAATCGAACTGGTCTCCCTGTGCGACCGGCACCGTCTTGACCGAGATCAACTGCGCTGAGGCTGGCGTGGTCAGGATGGCGAGCAGGATGGCGATGCGTAGGAGATGCCTCGCGGCACGGACAGTCATGGGCGGCCTCGCAGAGGATGGGGATCCAGAGACTAAACCCCGGTATCGTGCGGCGGGTCACAGTCAAGATTACGTGTCGATCGGGCGGTTAGATGCTCCGTCGCCCTGCGGCGGTAGCCGAGACGTTGCATCGCGTTTGTTTATGCTGACCGCTTCTTGCGGCGTTCCGAATAATGCGTTGGCGAATAATGCGTTGGCAATGTTGTGGTGACAGTCTCGGCAGGCGGAGGCATCAGGTTGTGGGCTCTTGCAGCGATAACCAGCACCCGCCAAAGATATGCCCGCAGAAAAGCCGCGATTGCTTGCCCAGGTGAGAGGCCGCATGCGCGCGCGGCACCTTAGCCCGCGTACAGAGCGGGCATACGTGGGATGGATCATCCGCTATATCAGATATCACGGCATGCGGCATCCCACAGAACTCGGGGAGACCGAAATCATTTCGTTTCTCACGCACCTGGCCGCAGAGCGGAGCGTGTCGCGTTCGACGCAGATGCAGGCGTTGAGCGCGTTGCTGCTGTTGTATCGCGAGGTGCTCCCCACACCCGTAGGCGATCTGCGCCGTGTGTTGCGGTCCGCGTCACCGACGCGGCTTCCCGCCGTGCTGAGTCGTGGGGAAGTGCGTGCGCTGCTCGGTCAGCTGCACGGCACCACACGATTGATTGCCCTGCTGCTGTATGGTGCGGGCTTGCCTTTGCTGGAGTGCCTGACGTTACGCGTGAAGGACCTCGACTTCGGGCGCGGAGAAATCCGTGTGCGACGCGGCAAAGGGGGGGGAAAAGACCACGTGACCATGCTGCCCGAGATCGCCCGGCCAGCCCTGGAGAACCACCTGGTGCGCGTGCGTGCGCTGCGCACTCGCGACCTGCACGACGGGGCGGGGAGTGTCGCGTTGCCAACGGCGCTCGACCGCAAGGCGCCCGCTTGGGCCACGGACCTGGCGTGGCAGTGGGTGTTTCCCGCCTCGCGTCGCCATCGGGACATCGCCAGTGGGCAAGAGCGTCGACATCACGTGCATGAGACCGCGGTGCAGCGTGCACTGCAGCGCGCCGTTCGCGAGGCCGGGATCGCGAAGCGGGCCACTTGTCACACGCTACGGCACTCCTTCGCGACTCACCTGCTTGAAGACGGGTAAGATATTCGGACGCTGCAGGAATTGCTGGGGCATACGGACGTCAGCACGACGATGATCTACACCCACGTCCTGAACCGCGGTGGGTTAGGCGTCCGGAGTCCAGCGGACCGGTTGGGCGGTGATAGCAGATATTGCGACGAGTCTTGCCGCGTTGGCAGAGTCAGGGGTAGTATCCTGTGCAGGTGAATAGAGAGTTAGACCGCAGCGATCGTTTCAAGGGTGAGCATCATGGGCCAATTGCGCCCGAACGTCGAAGTCGTTGAAACTCGCTACATGCCCGGCGCCTTCGTGACAGCGGACGGAGTCCTGACTTTGGTGCTGCGCGAGGGCCATGGGCAATCTGACCCTTCAAACCGCATTGAAAAGGTTGAGTTGAGGCAAGCGGTCGGATCTGTCGAAGTCATCAAGCGCCAGCTCACCATTCTTCCGTGGCCCGCCTGGGTCCTAGGCGGCCTGATCATCACATTGGCCCTTCACCTGATACTCTGGGCCTTTCAGTATCCGGCGGGTCGACGATCTTTGACGCAGTTCATTCTGCATTTGCGGGATGGCCGGCACCTGACCCTCCGCGCGGACAGAACCCTGATTCAGGAGATTCAGGAAATGACGAAGCACAGCCATGATCGAGTCGGGAGTCGTAAGGTGTCTTCCCATCCGAAGGATCTTTCTTCAAAATGAGCTAGAACGAGGACGGAGATGTTTACCGTGAGCGGCAAGGGGCATGACGAGTACTTCAACATCATCTGCGACAAGTGCAATGGCTTGGTTCAGGTCAAGTCGTCTGGTTGGCACGGCGGCGTACCCGAAGTTGAGATGACGTGCACGACGTGCAAGACGAGAGCACAGTTCAAAGTTCCGTTGAAGCAATGGATCGGCGAGCCACTGTGAAGCTCTGGCGTTTGTGGCAGGTGCCTCATTTGGCGTCACCCGCGGTCTAACCGTTGCTTGCAGCAGACAGGCGAGCTTCGGTTGGCGGCGGCTGTGCCGCCGCTTCTATATGTTCGCCTGCAGCTGAAGCTTGGCGTTAGCCCGCAAGCAGTAAACTCTGCCGGTTGACCGGCCGCTCAACCAGAGCCACCTTCCCACCCACTTCTTATCGCCCAGGTGCACCATGAGAACTCTGATAGGCGTTGCCGTCTTTGCCGCATCAGCCGCCGCCTGCAGCGGTACTCCATCACCGCCTACGACGGATCACTCAGCGTCCGTTGCGCTCTCACCCGCAGACTCGACAGCAATCGTTGCGGTTAATGCCCGGCTTCAGGCCGCCGGCCTCTCCGGCAACTGGGACGCATGGAACGCTGATTTCACGCCCGAGCCCGTTCGACTCCCACCGCACCTGCCCACCGTCAGCGGCAAAGCCGCGTCGGACGCGTTCAATCGTGCGACGCCAAAGTTCACAAAATTCGATTTTGCCGTTACGTCGGTCGTCGGTCGCGGGGATCTCGCCGTCGCAACCGGCAGCTTCACGATCACCGCGCCAGCCGGTAAGGATTCGGCAGGCAAGGCCACTCCGGCAATTAATGACCAGGGCAAGTTCATACAGGTCTTGATGAAGCAAGGGGACGGTAGTTGGAAGATCGCCCGTGACATCTGGAATTCGGACCTGCCTGCCACTCCTCCGTCGAAGTAGCGCTGTTCGCGCTTCGGGCGCAGCGAGGTCGGGGAACCGCTCGATTCTCCCGCGCTCGTCGTGTCTCTCCCGATCTCGCGCGTACCCGCAGTCCCTCGTAATGCGGTTGCACCGCTGCTTGCCGTCACCGCGCAGTGACAGCTGCGGTCATGCATCCACGCGCCCGCGCACGGATCCGTGCATCACGGCTCGGCAGGGCGATGAAGCTGGCTTCCTCGCCCACGCTTCGGGCTAACGAACGCTGCACTTGACAGGGGGCGATGCGGTATGCGCGCTGCGCGCGCATTTTGTTGGATGCCCTGCAAGTGAGCTGGGGCGTTAGCTGGACCAGAAACTCCATGAATGGCGATACCGGAACTTCAGCGACACAGGATTGAGCGCACGCTGCGCGCCTACTGCGACGACATCCCCGCAGATGCCCGCGCCCAAGTGCGCCTCGGCTTTTCGATCTCGTCTT
>JBHENQ010000114.1:0-6266 GCA_046261975.1 Gemmatimonadaceae bacterium
AACAGCTCTCCAGCAAGCGAGGCCAGAAGATTCATTGCGCGTCACCTCCCTTTTAACTGCCGTCGTACCGGCGTCCGCCGGTTACGCTACAAGGTTGGCTCCGCTCCTACTGCTTGGCCTGCCCGCTCAACTCCGCTCTGCCGAGGATCGGGGGTTTTTGTCCTGTTTTCTCGCTAGAAGGTCCTCTAGATGTCATGCGCGCCGAGAATCACTCCCGAGCGCGCGCCAAAGTTCGCTAAACAGTCTTGGTCCGGCCTATCCACCGGTTCGTCGCGTCCAGTGTTGCCAGCACACTCGCGATTTCATGACTCTCCTTCACTTCCGAGCTTCCACTCAGCGTGACGGTATCACGTCCAGCTCTGGCAGTCACACCCACGAAGACGAACTCGCGATCGAAGGCATCTATGATCTTGCACCCATCCAGCGCGAGCGTCTGTCCTTCGGTCTCCGCGCGCCCGATAGCCACAAGCGTCGCGCGCGCCGCCAATTCAGCACGTGAACGCTCCGACTCGAATCCCTCCGCTTCTCCACTGAAAGACTCGTCACCCTTGCTCAAAGTCACTCGGCACGTCACCCCTCTCACCCTCGAGCGACGAACCTCCACGTCCTCGAAATAGAGCCGCCTGCCGCCCTCCCGCAAGCCAACCGCGGCCGCGGCCTGAGACTCCAAAACCTTCGGCGCCTCCACGGACGTGGCCACCGAGATCTTCCGATGATCCACCCGCATCCCCAGATGCGCCATGAGCGCGCTCTCCACGTTCCGCACCGTCGCCTTGGGAGACAACTCGGTCGTGGTCAGCAAATGAATCTCGTCCACCGACCCCGTCTCGCCTGCAACGATTCGCGCCGCCAGTACACCCGGAAGCGTCAGAAGCAGTTCCTCTGCACGCTTGATCGGTAACACACTGCCGGCAATTGGAGACCCGTAGGGGCCGTGTGGCGCTGGTGCGTTCGCGGGCACGGTCGGTAACGTCTCCGTCGCGGTAGGGGGACGATCAGGGTCGAGGAGCTTACTTCGGGGATAGCAGCGTGAACACGTTGCCTGCGGACTTTCTATGACCCAACCGGGGAGGCTGGGGTGCTTCGTCGCTAATATGTGGCTACCAGGCGAATAAAACAATACTCGTGACGCGATTGGCACACATTATCTGCAACATGGAGAGATTCTCATTTCTCAGTCGGCGCCGGGTCGCCCGAGGCCCGCGAAGTCCACACCGGTTCCAACCACGAGTGTCTAGGTAACACCCGCGGCAAGATTGTAATCCCTCAGCTTGCGATAGAGGGTCCGTTCGCCTATGCCAAGAATCTCAGCGGTCTTTCTTCGGTTGCCTCGCGTCTCTCGCAGTGTTGATTCGATCGCCGCCCGCTCCACCTCGGCCATCGTCATGCCTGGACGCAACGAAATCAGCGCGGGTGCAGGCTCCTGGTTCGGAGGCTCAATCCCACTCGTGATGCCAGGCAATATTAGTGGTCTGACCTCATTCGCCGGCAGCCACCCTCCGCCCCCCACCCCAGCTAGCCGGCCCTCGTCGACCCTGCGGCGCAGCTCTTCAACCTGAAGCTTGAGCTCCACGAGACTGCGAACGATGAACTCGATTTCGCGTCCACCCACTTCCTCGCGGCCACGCAGGACGGGTCCCACATGCACTGGCAGGAACCGCGACATCCCACTCCGACTAATCTCGCTCGGGATGTCGCTCGCAGTGATCTCGCGCCCAGGCGCGAGAACCACCATGCTCTCGATGAGGTTGCGGAGCTCGCGAACATTGCCGGGCCATGAGTAGTCGGTAAGAATCTGCATGGCATCCGCTGAGATCCCGTGAAACGGGCGATCATGCAGACTCGACAGCTCCTGCACGAACTTGCGCACCAGGAGAGGAATATCCTCACGGCGCTCGCGCAGAGGTGGCAGGTACATGCTGAGCACGTTCAACCTGTAATACAGATCCGCGCGAAAACTGGCGTCCTCCACTCGCTCGCGCAGCGGCCTGTTCGTGGCGGCTACCACGCGAACGTCCACACGAATAGGCTGCGTGCCGCCCACGCGAGTAACTTCCCGCTGCTCCAGCACGCGCAGAAGCTTCACCTGCGTTGCAAACGGCGCCTCGCCGATCTCGTCCAGAAACAGGGTGCCGGTGTTGGCCAGCTCGAATCGCCCAAGCCTTCGCTCGGCCGCGCCGGTGAACGCTCCCTTCTCGTGGCCGAAAAGCTCGCTCTCCAGAAGCGTCTCCGGCAGCGCGCCTATGTTCACAGCAATGAACGGCTTGTTGCGGCGTGGGCTCAGGTGGTGAATCGCTCGCGCGACCAGCTCCTTTCCAGTACCGCTCTCGCCTTCCACAAGCACGGTGCTGGAGACGGGCGCGAATTGCTCGATCTTGACCAACACCTCGCGCATCCCTTCGCTCTCGCCCATGAGACCGGTGCGCTGCGCCAGCAGGCGGCGATCAAGGATCCTTCGAATGCCCGCGAACACCTCCTCGATGTCGACCGGCTTGCTGTAGATCTCGATAAAGCCGAGCGCGCGAAGGCGCTCGTGGAGGGCTGGATCGTCGACATCCGCCAGGCCGATGACGGCGGCGCCGTTCCATAACTGTTGCCTGGCGATGTGAACGTTCGCCGCGTCAGAGAGGTTGCCAGTGAGCAGTATCGCATCCGGCTTCGTCCGCTCGATCGAGGAACGGACATCATCCATGGGCGACACGAGCAGCGTCGTGTAACCCGCCGCCTCCAGCAGGGCATTGAGCCGCACTGCCGGCTCCACATCCGCAAGCGTGAGCAGAATCTTCATCTGTGATCCGCAGCTCCGCCGCGGAGGATCTGCACGGCGTGCTCCAAGATGGGATCGAGTGCCGCGAGTCCGTCGCGGACGCCGCTTGTGGATCCCGGCAGGTTCACGACCAGCGTGCGGGCGCGAACACCGGAGAGGCCCCGTGAGAGCGCTGCTCTTGGAAAGGACGAGAGACACAGAGCGCGAATCCGCTCCGCGATTCCGGGCGCATCGCGCTCGATGATCACGCGGGTAGCCTCCGGAGTAACATCGCGCTCCGAGAGCCCAGTGCCGCCCGTTGTGAGCACGAGGTCAGCGACGTCTGCGTCGCACCATTCGGCAAGGCGACTCGCGATCGCGGCGGTGTCGTCGGCAAGGATGTGACGGGCGGCCACAACCATCCCCCGCGCTCCGGCCCACTCGGCAATAGCGTCGCCAGAGGCGTCGTCTCGGTCGCCCCGCGAGCCCGCGTCGGAGATTGTGAGAATGGCGATACGAAAGGACACGGGCGTCGGGCGTCGGGAGTCGGGAGTCGGGAGTCGAGAGTCGAGAAGTCGGACTGCGGGTGGGGTTTCGACACCCGACTCCCGACTCCCGACTCCCGCAGCACTTAGAGGTGCGAACCGCCCTTGTAGAAGGGCATCTTGGCGACGCTCGCCGAAACGCGCTTACCGCGAATCTCGATCTCGAGCATCTGGCCCTCCTTGGAGCATGCGATTGGGACGTAGCAGGTACCAATGGGAATGCCCAGGCTGGGACTCATCGTTCCACTGCGGACCGCGCCGCTCTGCTCACGGTTGCAGTACACTGGATACCCGTGTCGTGGGAAAGCGCGCTCGCTCGAAGTGAAACCCACGAGCTTTCGCTTCAATCCAGCCGCTTTCTGTTTGACGAGTGCCTCCCGTCCGATGAATTCGCCCTTCTGAAGCTTGACGAGCCAGCCGAGGTTCGCCTCAAGAGGCGTTACGGTGTCGTCGATGTCGTTTCCGTAGAGGGCCATCCCCATCTCGAGCCTCAGCGTGTCGCGGCAGCCTAGTCCCACGGGTGGCACGCGTGCGACATCCACAAGCGCTCGCCAAACCGTGGAAGCATGCTCTGCGTCGAAATAGAGCTCGAAGCCATCCTCACCGGTGTAACCGGTTCGTGAGATGGTGCACGGAACTCCGGAGACCGTTCCCTCGGCGAAGTAGTAGTACTTGATCTGACCCAGGTCGACGTTGGTGAGCGGGTGGAGGATTCGCGCCGCATTGGGACCTTGCAGCGCGAGAAGAGCTATCTCGTCGCTGATGTCACGCACTACAACATCGTAGTTCCCCGCGTGAGCCAGAATATGCTCCAGGTCCTTAACGCGATTCGACGCGTTGACGACCATCATGATGCGGTCGCCGAACCGGTAGACGAGACAGTCATCCTCGATGGTCCCGCGCTCGTTCAGAATCGTCGAGTACTGTACCTGGCCGATGTCGAGCGCCGTGACGTCGTTGGAGGTCACATGGTTTACGAACTCGACGGCCTGTTGGCCTCGAATATCGAACTCACCCATGTGGCTGACGTCAAATACTCCGCAGGACTCGCGAACTGCCTTGTGCTCAGCCGTGATCCCAGCCGGATAGTGCACGGGCATCTCGTACCCAGCAAACGGAACCATCTTGGCGCCCAGGGCGACATGAACGTCGTGAAAAGGCGTCAGGCGAAGCTTCTGCGTGGCTGCTGGCTGTACCATTCGGGCTGTACCGTGAAGGACAGGCCAATATGCCATGAGCGCAGGAAGCCTGCCAGGGAGGCGGATGGAAGGAACAGCGAACAGGAAACAGGGACTAGTGGGTCACGCTGTGACGAACTCGGCCAGCCACGTGACAGTAAGTGCCCATGCCGCGTCAATTCTCGGGTGGAAACAAGCTTCCCGGACCACCCAGGATTGTCGTAAGCCAGGGTCGCCTAGGACGATACGTGAAGCCATGGGCATAGTCGCAACGCTTGGTCTGTCACAGCTCAGGCAGAATCAATTGAAGGCCGCTTTCCGTGACCGATACACGGCGTTGCACTGCGCCGATTGGGACGGTCTGCTCCGCTCGTGCGCAGGAGAAGCCGTGACGCTGGCCGTCATCGATCTTTTCGCTCCCGATCGGATCAACGAGGGATACGACGCGTTGCGGCAGCTGAAGCGGAGGTTCCCCTCCATCGCGGTGGTGCTCTACGTTTCCATTCCGCCGGCCCAGCCGCGCGATCTATTTGAGGCCGGCAGATTCGGCGTGGACGGACTTATCATCGCCGACAAGGACGACGGGCCCCGGCAGCTGCTGTCCATAGTGGAGCAGGCCGAGGCACGCGGCGTAGTGGAGTGTGTCCGACGGGCTATAGGCGACGTCAAACCGACGGTACGGGACGCGACACTGATTGCGGTCACCCGGTCGCACCAACGTATGTCGCCGGATTCACTGGCGAAAATTCTAGGTGTGCGTCGCAAGACTCTCTCGGAGCGACTGAGCCAGGCTGGGTATCCGACGGCACAGCGACTCATCGCTTGGGGGCGGATGATAGTTGCAGCGCGAATGCTCGAGGACGTGGAGCGCAGCGCCGACAGTATCGCCATGGCACTCGATTTCCCGTCCGGAAGTGCTTTCCGAAACACCTGCCAGCGTTACCTGCAGGCAACTCCGCAGGAGATCCGCGCCAAGGGCGGATCGCGATTCGCGATCGATGCGTTTCTGCAGGAGACGCGAAACCCCGTCAGCGCTGAAGTGGAGGATCTCGACGAGCCGGATGTAGCGCTGGCCGCGTCCGGTTCAGGCAGTCCCGGCTACATCGTGAGCTGAGCTTACCGGCTCAGAGCAGCGCTTCGGTTTCCCCCCCCATGAGCACGGCCATGATCGCCTTCTGCGCGTGCAGCCTGTTCTCCGCTTCATCCCACACGCGACTCTGCGGTCCATCGATGACATCCGCAGCGACCTCTTCGCCACGGTGCGCGGGCAGGCAGTGCAGAAAGATCGCGTCTCTGTGTGCGGAGCGCATGAGGTCGGCGGTCACCTCGTAGCCGGCGAATGCCCTGGCGCGTTTCGCCTGCTCCTCCTCCTGACCCATCGACGCCCAGACATCGGTATTGACGACGTGCGCGCCGCGGACCGCTTCGCGCGGATCGCGAACGACGCTGACGTCCGCCGAAGTCCGCGCGCGTGCAAGAATCTCCGGGTCCGGTTCGTAGCCCTGGGGGCACGCGAGAGCGAGCTGGAAGCCGAGGCGGTATGCGGCGTTGATCCATGAGTTGGCCATGTTGTTTCCGTCGCCGACCCAGGCGATCTTCTTCCCATCCCACCCGCCAATGTGCTGCTTGACGGTCATCAGATCGGCTATCACCTGACACGGGTGCAGAAGATCCGTGAGTCCGTTTATGACGGGTACCGACGCATGCCGAGCGAGCTCCTCGATCTCCGAGTGGGCGAAGGTGCGGATCATGATGCCGTCCACGTAGCGCGACAACACGCGCGCCGTGTCGGCGATA
>JBHENQ010000115.1:0-6071 GCA_046261975.1 Gemmatimonadaceae bacterium
AATGCGGTCGCCTTCCGCCACGTCCTCTGGAGGGGCAACGATCACGTACGTGAGCTGAATCTTCCCGTGGTGGGCCATGTCGATTCCTCCTCATTGGGGTCTCGCCCGTAACAATATCCGTCGATAGACGGGCGAGTCATCTATCAACGGGACCATGTCCAGGTCAACAGGGTTTCCGGGCGTTTCACGTGCGCGGCCTAACTATCTATTCACCTGCACAGAATTCTACCTGTCATCCTGCCAACGCAGCAAGAAGCGCCGCAATATCTGCTATTCGTCACCCAGCCGGTCCGCGGGACTCCGGACGCCCAATCTCCCGCGGTTCAGAACGTGGGTGTAGATCATCGTTGTACTGACGTCCGTGTGCCCCAGCAATTCCTGAAGCGTCCGGATGTCATAACCGTCTTCCAGCAGGTGGGTCGCGAACGAGTGACGTAGCGTGTGACACGTCGCCCGCTTTGCGATCCCCGCCTCGCGAACAGCGCGCTGCATCGCACGCTGCACCGCGGTCTCATGCACGTGATGCCGGCACGTTTGCCCGGTCGCGGCGTCACGATACTGCCGAGCCGCGGGAAACACCCACTGCCACGTCAGGTCCGTGGCCCAGGACGGCTCCTTCCGGTCAAGCGCCGTTGGTAACGCGACGCGCCCCCCACCGCCGGCAAGGTCGCGAGCGTGCAGCGCGCGCACACGCTCCAGCTGCATCTCCAGCGCTGAACGGGCGATCTCCGGCAGCATGGTCACACGATCCTTTCCTCCTTTGCCGCGTCGCAGACGGATCTCCCCGCGCGCAAAGTCGAGATCCTTGACGCGTAGCGTCAGGCACTCGAGCAAGCGCCGACCCGCCCCATAGAGCAGCAGCGCAATCAGTCCCATGGTGCCGTGCAGCCGGCCAAGCAACGTCCGCACTTCCCCACGACTCAGCACGGCGGGAAGACGCATCGGCGAGGTGGACCGCAATACCCGGCGCAGATCGCCGACGGGTGTCCCGAGCACCTCGCGATACAACAACAACAGAGCGCTCAACGCCTGCATCTGCGTCGAACGCGAAACCCGCCGCTCGGCGGCCAGGTGCGTGAGAAACGCGATGATCTCGGTCTCACCCAGTTCAGTGGGATGCCGAGTGCCGTGATATCGGATATACCGGATTATCCATCCCACGTATGCCCGCTCCGTACGCGGGCTCAAGTGTCGCGCGCGCATGCGGCCTTTCACCTGCGCGAGCAGTCGAGGCTTTTCGGTGGGCATATCCGCGGGCGGGACGTGTTATCGCTGCACGAGCTCGCAAACTGATGCCTCCGCCCGACGGAACCATCACCACAATATTGCCAACGCATCCTACCAGCGGCACGACCGGCATTCGCCCGATGTCGAGCGCGTTTCAGAAATCAGCCCCGCTTCACCACTGCTTCACCACGGCAACATCCCATCGCGCCACCACGGCTTCGTCCCGGCGGCTGGTCGGCATGGTCACATTCTGAAGGGTGGACTGCCGGGCCAGCGACTGGCGTCACATTTGACCGGTGGCACGACGCGCGCGCTCAACTTGTCACCGCGCCGTTCTTGTCCCAGAGCCGGTTGACCACATAGAGCAAGACCGAACCACTCGCGACGAACACCCCCGTGAGGAGCAGGGCGGTTGGCGTGCGTCCATACAGAAAGTTGCCGATCGCGAAGAGCGACGACCAGATCGTCAGACAGCCGGCAATCCATCCCAGCGTTGCCTGACCCATGTTGTCGCCGTGAAGCGCCGCCTCGGATTCGCTCACACCGGCTACTTCGCGAATCTTCCTCCAGCCCGGCCCGGCCGGATACACCTTCCTGTAGAATGCGATCAGCCGTTCGCGGCTGGTAGGCGCGCTGACGAATGCGGTGACCACCCACCAGACTGTCGTAAACGCGACCGACAGCAAAACCGTCTGCGCGAAGGGCATTGCATGCCCAGCCTTCTTCATGGTTAAAAACACCACGGAAATCGTGAACGAGCTGGCCATCGCCACCACTTCGCACGTCGCGTTGATCCGCCACCAATACCAGCGCAGCAAATAGAGCAGGCAGGTGCCGGCGGTCGGACGCGAATCAAAGAGCTTGAAGTTCATTCTGACGGTTCCTGAGAGGAATTACTGCGCAGACGCTTCTTCGAGCAGGTCGACGCTCGCGCGCGCCCGTGAGTACGCCCATCATGATAGCTGTCGAGCGACAGGACGGGTACTCGACATACGGGCGGCAACGTAGAGCGCGTCGTCGTCGTAGGCGAGCGCGACACGCGTCAGTTGGGTGGCCGGTGCGCCTTCCGCCGGATCGCGTTGACGGAATCCGTCCGACCACGTCTTCCGTCGTCCAGACGACATCGTCAAGGTGTCCGTCCAGCTTGATCGGGCTCTCGACTCGCACCATGCGAACGGCGGGCGGGCTGGCGGTAGTCTGCGCGTGGAGGAGCGCAGCGTCAGGAATAAGTGGAGCAGTAATACCCGCGAACGCTGCGATGGCGACGCGGGCGGCGTATCGCACGGACATGGTTGCCTCGGTGAGCGTAGGTCCATATCGAAGATGCGTGTGCCACCGGTTCGCTTGGCAATGCGCTCGTACAGCCTGTGGGCGGACAGTGTATGGTCCCGCTGCGTCACATTCGCAGACGGTATCCGACCTTGGGCGCAGTAGGATTTACCGCGGATTCGCGGGGTCGTCCTCGAGCTTACCCACGACCACCCATGCCCCGAACGATCTCTGGACCGCCGACTTCAAAGGGCAGTTTCCCACGCGCGACGGGGCCCGTGCATGCGCGATAGCCTGCGAAAATTTCGCAACCTAATTGTGCGGCCCGCCGTTGGAGGCTCTGAGCGTGCGCGGCAAAGACCACGAAGGCGCACCTGAGGATGTCGAGGAAGCTTGAGTTCGCGCCGCTGTGAATACAGTCGATCCGCCGAAACTTGGCACCACGAGGCCAATCAGCAGCCTGCAGCAGCCTGAACCCTGAACCCGGTTTCTTAGTCCCCGGCGACCGCAGCTGCGCGCGGTCTTGACTGGCGCGGTTCCGGGATGGCCGGCTGGGTGGGAGCGTCCGTCTCGGAACCCACGATACCTGCCTCCAGCCACTGGTAATCACCTTTCAGCACCTGCATCGCGAGCTTGTAGAGCGCCTGGTCATTCCGCCCGAAGAGATTGCGGAAGTGGTCCGCTATCCGCAGCCGCGCCTCTCTGCAGAAAACGTCGGCGAGAAACAAGGCGTTCTTGTCGCCGCGCTTGGCCAGCATGTGCGCGCGGGAGCAGCTCGCGGCGATCGCAAAAAGCTCCGCACCGATGTCCACCGCTCTAAACAGCACCATCTGCCGGCGCTCCAGCTTCGGGCCCAGGCGAACCATCGCATGGAAGATCGAACGTGCCAGCTTGCGCGAAGTCCGCTCCGCGAATCGAACATGCTTGGCCAGCGGCCCAAACTCCTCGTAACGGGGCCATCTGCCCCAACCTATCCAGCGAGTCGGATACCAGCTTCCATAAAATGCGCCCGACCGGGCGAAGGCGGCGAGCTTCGCGCTCGTGGACGCTTCCGGATTGATGATGTCGCCGGCAACCTTGAAGTGTGTGTCCACCGCTTCACGCGCGATGAACAGCCGCATGATTTCCGACGATCCCTCGAAGATGAGATTGATGCGGAAGTCGCGCATCGCGCGTTCTACCGCGATGGGACGCTCGCCCCGCAGCTTCAGTGAGTCCGCGGTCTCATAGCCCCTCCCACCGCGAATCTGAAGCGTGTCGTCAACGATTTTCCATCCCGCCTCGGTATTCCACAACTTCGCTATCGCGGCTTCTAGCCTTATGTCGTAGCCGCCCCGATCCGCCATCGAACTTGCCAGCTCGGCGACCGCTTCCATGGCGAAGATGTTCGCGGCCATCTTTCCGAGCTTCTGCGCGATTGCTTCGTGCTTCCCTATCGGCTGGCCCCACTGCACGCGTTCGCTGGCCCAGGTCCTGGCGATATTTAGCATCGCCTTTGCGCCGCCTGCGGCGCTGGCCGGCAGGGTTAGCCGGCCGGTGTTCAGAGTAACAAGCGCGAGCTTGAGACCCTTGCCCTCGCCCCAGAGAATGTTCTCCCGCGGGACCTTAACGTTGGTGAAGCGCATCAGACCGTTTTCCAGCGCCTTGAGCCCCATGAACCGCAGTCGATGGACCACTTCCACACCAGGCCAGCTCGCTTCGACAATGAATGCGGTGATCTGCTTGCGCGGCTTCCCGTTCACCACCTTGTCCGGCGTCCGGGCCATGACCACGAGGAGATCGGCCCTGGTGCCGTTAGTGCACCAGAGCTTCTCGCCGTTCAGAATGAAATGGGATCCGTCCTCACTCGGCGTGGCCGTGGTTCGCATGTTCGCCGGATCCGAGCCGGCGTCCGTTTCGGTGAGGGCGAACGCCGATATCGCACCCTTCGCCAGGCGAGGAAAGAATTTCTTCTTCTGTTCCTCCGTCCCGAACAGCTTGAGCGGCTGCGGCAGGCCGATGGACTGATGTGCTGACAGGAGAGCGGTGAGGTTGCCGTCCTTGGATGTTACCAACTCGATGGCCCGCACATAGCCGAGCTGAGAGAGACCCAGCCCGCCGTACTCCTTGGGGATCTTTATGCCAAAGGCTCCCATGTCACGGAGCTCCTGCACCAGCGATTCGGGAATCTCGCCCGTGCGGTCTATTTCATCCGAATCCACTCGCTGCATGAACTCACGCAGTTTTCGCATGAAAGGGCGCGCACGTGCGTCGTCCTCGGGATCGGGCTCGGGATGCGGATGAATCAGATCCAACCTGAACCGGCCCAGAAACAGCTCGCGCAGAAAGCTCGGAGCGGCCCACTCGCTTTCGCGGGCCGCCTCCGCGACGTCGCGAGCTTCCTTTTCGGTGGCCAATTCCTGCGATGTATCGGTCATGAATAGGAACTAGGGATTAGGGACTAGGGACTAGGGACTAGGGACCAGGGATTAGGGATTAGGGTGGGGACTAGTTGGGGGTCGGGAGTCGCCTATTCCCTGATCCCTAATCCCTAATCCCTAGCTCCTCGTAAGCTATCACCGTGCGGCAGCCTTCTGAAGCGACTGATATTGGTCGCAGGTGGTCACGTTCCCGGAGCCATTGTGCGCGACTTCACATCCTGCCGTATGAGAATGAAGACGCCGGTCACCGCGATTATGGCGAACGAGAACCACTGAAAAGCGTACCCCTTGTGCGGCCCCTCGCTGAGAGCCGGAACGGTGAGACGAACAGGGGCGTTGGCCCTTGCAGGTCCGCCTGGTGTCGACAATAGGACCACCGAATACCGTTCGATCGGGTATGGAAGCATCGAACTGAGCCTGGTAAAGTCGAGTTGGCGCCAGGCTTGAGAGTTTGCTGATGATCGAGGATCGTCCGCGCTTCCCTCAGGTAGGGGCTCGGCATAGCCCAGGACGGTTGCGGTCTCGGGCTCGTACCAACGAGTTAACTCCGCGGAAACAGCGTCAGCCGAGTAGACCCAACCGCGATTGACGAGAACCGCGCGGTTGGATCCCGTTATTCGGAGGGGCGTTACGACGTGCACTCCAGGAGCGCCGCGCCACGAACGGCCCGCGAGCGCGATCTGGTTGTCGAAGTCGAACACCCCGGTGACGATCACTCGGCGGAACCTTAGCTGTGCGGTATCGGCGGGCAGATCGACGGACCGCACTGGGGCTGCTGCGAGGTTTGCGTAGACTCTTCCGTTCAGATCGCGGCGCTGCGAAAGACGATCGAGCTGCCAGATGCCGAGTCGGGTGCAACCGATTGCTACGAGAACGGCTATTACTCCCGCGATGATGTTCCGGCGCGTCATTGTGAGAAGATATTCGTGTGTCGGCCGCCCGGGATGGGGACGCTGCCGTCGCTCAAAGCGACCGCTGGTGGTTCGCCGCAGATCGAGCGGCGCTGGCGGCGTCAATCACAGGAAACTCATCTGCTCCCCGATCTCACTGGGATGAACGGGACGCTGACCGAGCAGTGACTGCAGCTGCCGGGCCGAAGCGGGACTGTGCCCGGCAAAATGATTGTTGACGTAACCGTAAACCGCGGTGACCTTC
>JBHENQ010000116.1:0-13664 GCA_046261975.1 Gemmatimonadaceae bacterium
CGGTCGATGATTCGCCGGAAATCCTCGATTGCTTTCCCTACGCCAGCTTCCGTGTGCTGCACGTGCAGGTTGCAGACGATGCAGGCAGAAGGCTCGCGCGCCCACGCCAGAAAGCTGTCAGTATCCTTTTCTATGAAGCGAATCGTGCCGTAGGTCATGTCCACGCCGTGGTCCAGGAAATCTTTGCGCGCTTGAATCAGAAGTGGGAGGAACGCATCTCGGGCCACGTAGACCTCAGTGATCATCTCCGTCCCGAGGGTTACGTCCACTGCTTCGCGGTAGCCGTCGAAACTGCCAGCCAGTTGATGCGTGTCCGACCAGTCCATCTGACCGTTCGTACTCAGATAATACTGCGAGTAAGTCTCGAAGGCTTTCTTCTTGTCGGTGCGCGCTAGCGTGTACAGTCGCACCCAATCGGCTGCGGAGAGTTGCTTCTGGTCTTCGGGGATGGCGGTATCGATGTCCACGGGCCGATAACAGGAAAATACGCCCAGGTGGGACGACGCGTCCGTCTCGAAGTCCGTGGAGTACTGGCAATCGCCGTACACGAACCCTTCCCTGATTCTCCGGTCGAGCCACGGCAGTAGCGTGTTGACGGCAATCACCTCGACCACGCGCTCCACCTTCGTCCGCGGTACGAGCCGTAGCGTCACGTGAGCGATGACGCCGAACAGTCCATAGCCACCGATCGCCAGCGAGAACAGCGTGGCATTTTCCTGTCGGCTGCAATTGTAAATCTCGCCGGCATGGTCAACGAGCAGAAACGACTCCACATCGGCCGCAATGGGCGGAAAGTGCAGCCCGCGACCGTGAATGTTGGACGAGAGCGACCCTCCAATGCTCACGTCGTCCACGCCGGTCTGTTTCTCGCGGATGGCCCACTGCTCTCGGCGCCCAGCCTGCTCGGTTTGCAGATACTCTATCAACGCAGGCCACTCAATGCCGGCTTCCACCTCGATGAGCCCCCTGGTTCTGTCGAAATGCACAACGCGCGCGAACTGCTTCATGTTGAACAGCATGGTGTCAGTGCCGAACTGCTGACCACCCATGGAATGACGCCCTCCTGCAATGCTCACCGCACGACTCTCCCGACGCGCGTGCCGCAACGCAATCTGAATACCCTCGATCGACGTCGGGCTGACGATGCTGTGGACTCGCGTGCAATTCAGGTGGGACTGGACGTCGTTTACTTCCAGTCCTGCGTTCATTCAGCGGTCGCAGTCCGGACCACACCCTCCGTATCCCAGAAGCCCGGATAGCGAGTGACGAAGCCATCCGCACTCACTGCGAGGTCCGTGACGAATGCGCCTCCCGCGCTCTCATACCGATACTTTCCGGCATCGACGTGGTGATAGATCTGCTCCAGCGGCTCGAGGACGAATCCGGGGAAGCGAAGCCAGGCTGCCCGAACTTTGGCCGACTCACCAACGGGAAGAGCAAGCCTGCGGATGGGCAGCAGATTCGTGGAAGGACTGAAGTTGAGGTCGAGATCGATGCAGCCAGCAACTTCCGGGTACTCGGTTCCGTTCAAGCGCCAGCGCTGAGCGCCGTCTACCGTCAGATCCATTCCGACCTTGTCATCCCCAACCCAGCCAGCAACCGCGGCCCATTCCGTCCGCCACTCTGCGTCACAGACCACGGAGTAGTCCAGTCGGCATGGCTTGCTCTCATACAAGAACACGGCCGACCCTGCGAGCCGCCAATGAGTGTGTTCGAACAGCACCCGAGCCGACTCATGTCCCGGTTGATCGAGCCGGCGCCAGAGAATTGCCGAGTCTGACAACTGTGATCAATCCAGCGTGACGTACCGCTCCAGTCTCGCGAGTTCCCTGTCGTTGACGTACTTGCCGATCTCGCGACGGAACTGCTCGATTGTCTTGTAAGGACGATACTCCTTGAATTCGTGCAGCATGCGCTTCCCCACGCCAGGGATGCTCAGAATGTCCTCATCGCTTGCGGTGTTGAGATTCACCGGCACGAAGACGTATTGCTCCAGATATGCCAGGTCCTTTGCGATCACATTTTTGCCGATCTCTCGCCGGAACTGCCCCAGGCTCCTATAGGGGCGGTTTTCCAGGAATTGGTCCACCACCTTGGCGCCGCCACCGGGAATCATGCGAATCTCCTCACGCGTAGCCGAGTTGAGATTGACGGCAATGAACATCTTGCCGTAGACCTCCGTGAGCTGCTTCTCGTTCAGCGATGGCCTGAGAAACGCGTCCAGCTCGGTCATGCTCAGAAACGGCCGGCGCTCCAGAATCCTGTCCACCATGGCGTCGCTCAGATGAGGCACCTTGCGAAGGTCCGTTTTGTCGACGACGTTGGGATCGATTACGGTGGTGCGGCGTCCAACCTGCGACTCCCCTGGCGTAGCCAATGTGCCGGCTAGGATCAACGAAGCCGTCATTGCGTGCGAGAGTGATTTCAGTCTGTGCATGTCATTCCCCGACAATAGTGGATGAATCTTTGGCCGCGCCCCCACTGCCCCCTCCCAGTGACGGATGCCGGTAGGTGTACGCGAGTCCGATTAGCGCCAGCTGGATCATCGTACCCGGAGCCAAAGTGGGGGTCGCACCTCTTACGGCTTCCCCAAACAGTCCCAACCCGCTGGCAGTCGCGTGCAGCTCCAGCTCGAATTCTACGTTGCCCTTGTAATGAAGCAAAACTCCGATCGCGCCACTCACCATAAGCAGAATCATCGTCGCCTGTAAGGCGCGAACACTGGCGGGTCCGCGATGGACGACATGCCAGCCTGTGGCGGCGAGACCCATCGCGAGGAGATACAGCGGCGACTGTTGCCAGAAACCGTCTGTATGCTCCAGGAGAACCAGATCCACGAGCGTTCCCACCAATCCCAGCAAAAGGATGGCCAGCAGCGCGTGGCGGATTGTCGCGAGGACCGCGGATTGCTCTCGGGAGCTCACCGGCGCCCGCTTATCAATGTCCCGTCCGTTCCACCGTTTTCCCGGTGAAATTCTCCGTGCTCAGATCCTTAGACCCTAGCGATAGTAGATAAGTCGTGAGCATCCAGATCTGATCGTTGGAGATACGGCCTCCCCACGCGGGCATTCCGTCCGGCCGGCCCTGATAGATCGACTCGAAAACCGCGCCCGGAGATCCGCCGAAATGCCACCGCCCATCCTGGAAGCTCGGCCCCATTGCACCGGAACCGTCAGCGCCGTGACAATCGATGCAGTTGTACGCGACAAAGAGTTGCGCGCCCGTCGCCAGCGCGCGCTTGTCTCCCTCGAACGGATTTCGGAGCTCCAGTGGCTTGCCGCTGGCCGGAAATCCGACTGGAAGATTCTCGTCGTGCGCGATGAACCGCAGGCTGTCACCGCCGTCCATCAAACCGCTACCAGTGTCCTGCGCTGCTCTTGAGTCGCCAACGCACGCCATCGGCGCCCAGATAGCAAGCAGCACGGCAAGCCAATCCTGTCTTAGCAGCGACATTTCAAAACCTCCCTACAGCGAGAAAACGAACAGGTATCCGCCCCAACTCGTCCATCGTGCCAGATCCGGCAGTGTCGACCCGCGCTCTCGAACATCGTACGGCAGGTTCGCTGCCACATCGCCGGCAATGAGCAGACCCATGTCGCCTCCGATGCCGGCATAGATCGCGACGTACTGCTTTCCGTCGGGGCCCGTGTACGTGACCGGGTTCCCGACGACGCCGGATCCTACCTTGAACTGCCAGAGCAGCTTTCCAGTGCGCGCATCAGCAATCTTGAACCATCCGTCGAGCGTGCCGTAAAAGACGACGCCGCCCGCCGTGACGAGCGCCCCACCCCACACGGGGTAGGGCTCCTGGATTCCCCAGACCTTCTTTCCAGTCGTTGCGTCCCAAGCCATGAATTCGCCTCGATATCCGCCTGGCCCGCCCTTTTCAGGCGCGGTCGCACCGATGAACGGCGTACCGGCGATGTACGTCACCGCCCGCGTCTCGAAATCCATGCAGAGATTGTTCGTCGGAACGTAGAATAGTCCCGTCTGAGGCGAGAACGCTGCAGGCTGCTGGTTCTTTCCTCCCTCGAGACTCGGGCAGATGTCCAACACCTTCTTTCCCTGCTCGGGCATCTTTTCGGGCACCAGATTCGGCCGCCCGGTCGCGAGATCGATCCCCGTCGACCAATTCATCGGAACGAACGGCTTGGCCAGAATTACTTCACCCGTGACGCGATCGATCGTGTACGCGAACCCGTTGCGGTCGAAGTGAACGAGTGCCTTGCGCGTCTTTCCATCGATCGGGAGATCGACGAGGATGTTCTCGTTCACCGCGTCGTAGTCCCACAGGTCGTGCGGCGTGACTTGGAAGGCCCACACCAGCTCGCCGGTGTCCGCGTCGCGCGCGAGGATCGCCGCGGTCCATTTGTTGTCGCCGAGCCGCTGGTCCTGGTTCCAGGGTCCGGGGTTGCTCGTTCCGTGATAGATGAGGTTAAGCTCCGGATCGTACGAGAGCCACCCCCATACCGCGCCGCCGCCGGTTTTCCATGTTTCTCCTGGCCACGTCGTAGCACCGAGATTCTTCCCGCGATCGTGCGCGTAGAACGGCTTGAATCTCGGTCCGACCTTCACGTCACGATCGGGGCCGAGACTGTATGCGCGCCACACCTCGCTACCGGTTTCAGTGTCGATCGCGGCGATCCATCCACGGATTCCCATCTCCCCGCCGCTGGAGCCGACAATGACTTTGTTCTTCACGACGATGGGCGCCATCGTCATCGTCTCCCCCCGCGCGAGGTTGCCCATGCGAGTGCGCCAGAGTTGGCGCCCTGTCTCCGCGTCGACAGCGACCGTGTGACCGTCGAGCAGGTTGTAGAATATCCTTCCGTCAGCGTAAGCAGCGCCGCGATTGACGACGTCGCAGCATGCGCGGCCGACAGCCTGCTGCGCGTTCTCAGGACGGAACTTCCACTTGAGCGGTTGGCCTGTTTCCGTGAGGTCGATCGCGTACGCGACGTTCGGGTATGGCGTGATTACGTACATCGTGTTCCCGATTACGAGCGGTTGACCTTCATGGCCGCGAAGCACACCCGTGGAAAACGTCCAGGAGACACGAAGGTTGGCGGCATTGGCCGGGGTGATCGTGTTGAGAGTGCTGTAGCGGGAATTGGCGTAATCGCCGGCTGGCATCTGCCACTCGCCGGCTGGCCCGGCGTGGGGAACAGCGATGCGGGTGCCCTGGACGAACGTCGTACGCGGCGTTGCCGTGGTGGTGTCAGCCGAGGGTGCCTTACGCCCAGAGTCGCCTGTGCACGCGGGCACCGTCACCCCTGCCAGCAGGCAGGCCGCTCCTACCAGGCTTGCTTGTCTCAATGGTCTACCTCGCAAAGGGCGGCAGTTCAGGCCCGGCCAGTTTGTTCAAGACGGCAAGATCGCCAGAACGCGGAGCGGGCTCCCGCTCCCGCCCACGATCTTGAGCGGCGCGGCGATCACGACCGCTCCCGTGTCCGGCAACTGATCCAGGTTCCGCAAGCTCGCGAGACCGAACTTCCCAGCGCCATGCATCACGGTGTGATTCGGGAACGGCGGATCGAAAGTAAACGACTGGCCGGCATCCGTGCCGACCGTCTCGACGCCCACGCCCAGCACGTCCCGCTCGTTCGCCAGGAGATCAGACCCGCTCTTGTGAAAGCCGGGCCAATGCCCGCCGTCTGCACCCACGTTCAGAAACGACGCGGCATCTGTCCGCTTGCTCCAGTCCGTCCTGAGCAGAACCCACGCGCCTGCCGGTATCCGGCCGTGCTCCTTTTCCCACGCCAGAATGTGCGCTGGCATTAGCAGGAAGTCCTGGTTCTTCGCCACCTCGCCCGTGACGTCGATCACGCAGGCGGGACCCACGAAGCGACTGGCCGGAATCGTGTCGCACGCGTTGTCGCGCAGGTCCTTTCCCGTGATCCAGTGGATGGGTGCGTCGAAGTGCGTGCCCGTGTGCTCGCCCATGCGGATGATGTTCCAATACCACGCCGGCCCCTTGTCGTCATAGCGCGAGATCTCTTCTATAGTAACGCCAGGTGACGACCCGAACTGCGGCGGCAGGCCGATCACCGGCGTTTCTGGTCCAAGAGGCTGAGTGAGATCCACGATCCTGAGGCTGCCGGCGTTGATCTCGGCGATGAGTTGCGTGAGCACTGACATGGCTATTCCCTACTCTGAAGATTGCGCAGGTAACGCTGGAACTGGTAACGGTTCTCGAGCAACGACAGATCGGTGACGTACGCGGAGGGACCCACAGCCTCGACCTTGGCCACGATCGTCGTGAGATCGTTCGCGGCCAGCGCCTCGGCGAACGCGGCGCGAAACTCATCGAGAGTGCGGACCGTGGCCGTGCGCGGAACGCCTGCCGCGGCGGCGATGGCCGCGAGGTCGCTGCCGGTGGCCGTGGCCGTGGGGAACCCGCCGACCGAAAGCAGGCTCTCGTTGTCGAACACCACATGAATCAGATTGCGCGGCCGGTAACGCGCGAGCGTGGTGAGCCCGCCGAGATTCATCAGCACAGACCCGTCGCCGTCGAAGACCACCACTCGCAACTCCGGCCGACTTAGCGCGATGCCTAGTCCCATGGAAGACGCGAGTCCCATGGCATGCTGCAGGTAGAAGAAGTTCGGCCGATGTCCGATCGATTGGAGCTCGGCGGCCACCGCGCCCATGATCGTCACCACGACGCAGCGCTCGAGCTCGGGGTACACGGCCTTCATCGCATCGACGCGCCGCATCATTCCTCCCACATCAGGTCGCGGCACAGGAGGAGCGCTACCGGCCTGCTCGCTGAGTAGGCCAGCGTCTGCGCCTTTGCGACCCGCTTGCCGACGTGCTCCTGCGACTCGAGCCGGTCATACGGAATTCGGAGCGCCTCGAGCACGTGCTCGGTCACGCCGCCGCCTTCGGTCTGCCACGGGTCGCGCTCGCCGAACTCGCCTCGGTGACTGATCAGCATCAGCAGCGGAATCCGGTAGAGCTGCGCGCACGAGACGATTCCGTTGACCGCGGCGAGGAATCCGTGATTCTGCATCAGCATCGCGGATTTCACACCCGCCAGGTGAGCGCCCGCCGAGATCCCCACTCCTTCTTCCTCCTTCGCCAGACGCACCAGCATCATCTCGGAGTCCTCTTCGGCCATCCGGATCAGATGGACGAGCCACGTCTCGGGGAGAGCGGAGACGATGCGAACGCCGACGTCCTTGAGGCAGCCGTAGATCAGCTTCGAGCTGGAGACGGAAACGGGCATCCGAGTGCATGCTGGAAGAACGCTGGTGTACAACCCTCCGCCAATCTACTCCCCCAATGGCGCGACGCTACTTGACGCCGCATGCTAATTCGACACCATTGACGAATGCCGAATCATAGCCTTCTCAATCGTGGCCTCGGCGTGCACTGGCTTGCCGGTTTCTGCGCCGTTGTGGCGTGTACTGCTTCACTCCCCGCTCCGGGCGCTCCGACCGCCGGATTCGCGGAGGCAACGGTTGCCGTTGGTCGCGCCCCGCACGGCATCCGCTTTTCCAGCGACGGAGCCCGCGCCTTCGTGGCGTTGAGCGGCGACGACTCCATCGCCATTCTCGACCTTCAACCTCTGCGCGTGACTGGGAAGCGCGCTGCGGGAAAGACTCCGCTCGATCTCGTCGCGCTGGACGGCGGCGACTGGCTCGTGACCCAGTTTCGGGGTGATGAGCTGATCGCGCTCGAAGGTAGCCTGCGCTGTAACGTGGGTAAGGGGCCGTCGCTGTTCTCGCCTCGTACTCCCGGAGGCAAGGCGTATCTCGTCAGCGAATTCGCCGACACGCTGACGGTGTTCGATCTGGCCCGCCGTGCCGTGATCGCGCGCCATCCCACCGGCCGCCGGCCATATCCCGGCGACGTGACGAAAGACGGTGCACGTGCCTTCGTCCCTAACCGGGCCGACGGCAGCGGGTCGGTCATCGATCTGCGCAGCGGCAGGCCCCTGGCCACGACGCTCATATGCGAGCAGCCCGAGGGCGGCGCGCTCACGGAGGACGACACGTGGTACGTTGTGGCCTGCGGCGGCAGCGGCGAGCTGGCCTACATTAACACAAAATCGTTCGAGGTTGTGACACGTGTGCGCGATGGCCTGGGTGCGCGACCGTTCTCCGTAGCCATGACGCTCGATGGACGTTTCGGCCTCGTGAACAACGCCGGTGACTCAACGCTCAGTGTGCTCGACGTCGCCGAGCGGCGCATCGTGGGACGCCTCGTGGTGGGACAGAAACCCATCGTCGTGCGCATGCACCCCGATGGCCGCCGCGCATTCGTGTCAAACGAGGACAGCGGCACCGTCACTGTCGTGCGCCTTCCGCAGTAATTACTGACACTTTCTAAGCAATGAACCGACGCGAGTTCGGCGCCCTGGCGGCGAGCATGCTGGCTTCAGGTTCGCTGCATCCGAGGAATATCATCGGTGCATCGGCGATCAGCGTGAACGGAGAGCGCCTCAACCGCCATCTCGCCGAGCTGAACCGATTCGGCGCGAACCCATCTGCCGGCGTCAGCCGGCTTGCCTACTCCGACGCCAACCGCGAGGCACTCGCGGCCGTCGCGCAATGGATGCGCGAGGCGCGGCTTGAGCCCGCCCTCGACTACGCCGGGAACCTCATCGGCCGCCGAACCGGGCGCGATCGCGCGCTCAAACCGATCATCTTCGGCTCGCACATTGACTCGGTCCCTGAAGGCGGCAATTACGACGGCAATGTCGGCTCCATGGCCGCGATCGAAGTCGCGCACACGCTCGCCGAGCAGCGTGTCGCCCTCCGCCACCCAATCGAGGTCGCGATCTGGTCCAATGAGGAGGGCGGGTTGTACGGGAGCCGGGCGGTGAGCGGACAACTCGAACCTGGTGAGCTCGACCAGCTGTCGCGCAGCGGCAAGACGATCCGCGACGGAATCCGCTTCCTCGGCGGCGACCCGGCGAGACTGGCAGAGGTCCGCCGCCGACGCGGCGACTTCGCCGCGTACCTCGAGATGCACATCGAGCAGGGAGGCATCCTGCACGCGACCCACACCAACATCGGGATCGTCGAAGGCATCGTCGGAATCAGGCAGTGGGCCGTGACCGTCACCGGATTCGGGAACCACGCGGGCACCACGCCAATGGATGAGCGGCGCGATGCCCTCCTGGCCGCGGCGCGCTTCGTGGACGCGGTGCACGGCATTGTGCGGAGTGTGCCCGGGCGCCAAGTCGGCACCGTCGGCCGCATTCAGGCATTTCCCGGCGCACCCAACGTCATCCCGGGGCGCGTGGTCTGCTCTCTCGAGCTTCGAGACCTCGACGAAACGAAGATCCTGAGCATCTTCGACCGCATTCGCGAAGAGGCCGTCCGAATCGGGGCTGCGACCGGTACGTCGTTCGATTTCGACGAGACACTGCGCAACATTCCCGCGCCGAGCGATCCACGCGTCCGTGCGATCATCGGGGATGCGGCGCGGGAGCGGAGATTATCATCGCGACTCATGCCAAGCGGGGCCGGGCACGACGCGCAATCAATGGCACAGATCGGCCCGGTGGGGATGATCTTCGTTCCAAGCGTGGATGGGATCAGTCATTCGCCAAAGGAGTTCTCACAACCCGAGGACATCGTGAACGGCGCGAACGTACTCCTAGACGTTGTCAGACGCGTTGATGGCTGGAACTGAGGCAGCCGCTATCCGAAACTACATGAACCGCAGAGGACGCAGAGGAACGCGGAGGAATTCAAGCGGTTACGCGACAAGCCGTTCAGAACTTGTTGACCATCCGCTTGATCCCGTCCTTCAGATGGAGCACATGAAAGTTGATCAACAGCCCCACGCAATGGCCGCTCAGTTTCAGGTATGACAGGAGTTGGGCTTCGTGGATCGGCAGCAGCTTCGCGACAGCCTTTAGCTCGACGACCACGGCATCACCGACTAGGAGGTCGGCCCGGTACCCGAGCTCGATTCGAATGCCGTCATACACGACCGGAATTGGGAGTTGGGCAATCACGCGAAGCCCTCGCTTGCGAAGCTCGTGAACGAGACAGGCTTCGTACGCGCCTTCCAGCAGACCTGGGCCCAGTGCGGAGTGGACCTTCATCGCCGCATCCACCACCTGTCCGCTCACATCGTAGATCTTGCCATTGCTCATTCGTCGCGAGAGACTCCGTCTCTTTGCATTCCTCTGTATTCCTCTGCGTCCTCTGCGTCCTCTGCGGTTAAGAGGTTGTGAATTGCCCGTCATCCTCACGTCAGAAGAATGAAAACCCGCACCTCGTCTTATTTCATGAAGTTACCAATCCTGCTCCGCGCGCTCGCCGCCCTGCTGCTGCACGCCAGCGTAGCCTTCTCGCAGACACAGTCGCAGCTCACCACGCGTGCCGACGCCCGGCCGGGCGCCATAGCGCTCGTCGGCGGCACCCTCATCGACGGATTCGGCGGGTCGCCCATCCGCAACAGTGTGATCCTCATCGAGGGAGAGCGCATTACCCGTGTCGGCACGGTAGAGTCGCTTCCGATTCCCTCGGGCACGGAGGTGATCTCCACCGAGGGGATGAGCGTGCTCCCCGGGTTGTGGGACATGCACGTCCATCTCATGATCAACGGCCATAGCGACTATGCGCACTGGGACAGAACGTACCTCCCGCTGCTCGAGAGCGTGATCATGCCGGCTTCCGCCCACCAGCTGCTGCTCGCGGGCGTGACGAGCGCGCGCGACCTCGGCGCTCCGCTCGCCCCCAGCATCGCCGTGCGCGACGCGATCAACGCCCGGCGGATCCCCGGACCGACGATGTACGTCTCTGGCCCCTTCCTTCAGCACCGCCCGTATCCGGGGACGGAAGCCTTCCGCTGGGGAGTGAACGGGGTCGCGGACGCGAAAGAGAAGGTGCGCGCGCTCGCGCGCGCCGGCGTCAACTGCGTGAAGCTCATCGACCAGGACGAGATGACGATCGAGGAAGTGCGCGCCATCGTAGACGAGGCGCACCGTCTCGGCCTCCCGGTAGTCGCGCACGCGCACCGGCCGGAAGAGATCCGGCGCGGACTGCTCGCCGGTGTTGACAACTTCGAGCACACCGGAATGGCCACGTCGCCCGAGTACCCGGCCGACATCGTCGCGCTGCTTCAGGCGCGCACCGCACGCGGAAACGCGGGTCCGTTATTCTGGACGCCGACGATTGAGGGGCTGTTCAACTACGAGTACCTGCGCGACAACCCCGAGGCGCTGGACGATCCCTCGTGGCATCTGGGACTTCCGGATTCGGTGATCGCCGACATCCGCGCCTCCATCGTGCACCCCGATCGGCTTCCCTACTTCCAGGTGACGCCAAGCCGCCGGCCGACGCTCGGCAGGAAGTTCCAGCAGCTGAAGGAGTCAGGGGTGGTCCTGCTGGTGGGAACCGACGCCGGCATCCCGATGAAGTTCCACAGCCAGGCCACGTGGCACGAGCTGGATGTGTGGGTCAACCGGTTGGGGGTGGACCCGATGATGGCGATTCGCGCCGCCACCTACTGGCCCGCAGTCGCCATGAAGGTGGACCGCGACGTGGGAACGGTTAGCGAGGGTAAGTACGCTGACATAATCGCCGTGCGCGGGGACGTCCTGCGCTACATCAACCTCCTGCAGACCGTGGATATCGTAATCAAGCATGGTGTGCGCCACAGGTAGCGTCGAATCGGCTGACCGTCATTCGCTCAGCCATCTTGGCAGCGTATGAATCCAGTTCACGCTAGTCGTAGCTGGGCGATCCTGTTCGCACGTGCAATACTGGGATTCATTTTCTTCATGGCCGGCGCATGGAAGGTTTTTGACCTGGGACCACTGGGCCACGCGCGCCGCTTCTTCATCAGTCCCTACGCCGAGACGTTCTTGCCTGATTTTGCGCTCTGGGCCGTAGGGACGATCATTCCGTTCATCGAACTGGTCGCGGGGGCCTTGCTGCTGATTGGCTTTCGCACTCGTGAGGCGCTGGTCGCTCTTGGTGGCGTGCTGGTGATCGTAACCTTCGGGCATCTGGTGCTGGAACCGCTGTACGAGTTCCACACTCATGTGATCCCGCGAGCCGCGCTGTTGCTCTTTCTCCTTGTGATGCCGAGAGTTGACGACCGATTTTCGCTGGACCACTGGCTGGAGCTCCGAGTTCGCAATGTAGCTTGACTACTTCGCCTCCGGCGTGCGCCGCCGTCCCTCCTCGAGCAACGCACGGAATGCTTCCGAATCCCGCGCTGTGACAGCGGTGACTATGCGGTCCAGAGCAACCCTGAGCCGCTCGAGAGCCCGCGCCGAATGGGGATTCATGGCCTGGATCTCGTAGTAGACGTCCGGGCTCTCGCGCACGACCGCCGCGGCAAGCGACTCGAGAGCGTGGAAGGTGGTGCTTCGCACCGGGTGCTCGGTGTCCGGTAGGGCGAGGGCGAAGGCGATGGCAGCGGCATGCGAAAGGCTCAGGAGATCGGCCATGACGCGGTCGTGATCGGCCAACGGCATGCGCACGATATGGGCGGTGGTCGGCTGGAACAGCTTCTCGACGACGGCAGTGGCTTCCGAATCGCCCGTGTCGCAGATCACGACATCCGCATCGCGCAGAAGCACGGCGGATGGGCCGAACATGGGATGGATGGAGGCCACACGGCCGCCGGCGTGCTGAAGAGCGCGGATCGGCTCAATCAGGGGCGTCTTGATGCTGGCGATGTCCACCACGACCCCGGCCGGCGGATTCCCACACCAATCGTCGTACAGCTCCCTAGTGGCAGCCGGCGGCGTGGAACAGACAACGAGATCCGCTGAGGAGAGAGTACGACGAGCCCAATCGTTTTCGTCGGGCGTAGCAAACGGGTCCAGCGCGCCGACGGTGTAACCCTGGGCTGAGAGGAACCGGCTCAGCCACCGGCCCATACGGCCTGCTCCGCCAACGATGACCGCGCTCCTGCCCGCGCCCACGGCCGCAAGGCGCAGGCTGTCTTCGTCCTGCGCCGTCACAGAGGCGCGGATCAGTCCAGCGAAGAGATCTTCGGCAACAGACGCATCGAGCCCGCGCGCTTCAGCGGCGGCGCGCGCGCGCTCCAGTACCACCCTCTCCTGCGCGTACTCGATCGTCGAGAGCTTCTGACGCCTCTTGATCTGCCCGATCTGACGCGCGATCTCGACACGCTCGGCCACCCGCGCAACGATCTCGATATCGAGCTCTCGGATTCGATCCCGCAAACTGTCGAGATCTTGCGCCGCACTCTCTACTGGCGACATTGAATCGGAACTCGAATCAGACACCTGTCACTGTACCGAACACGTTCGTCAGCAGCCACCACATGCCAACAACGAGAATCGCCGCGGGGATGCCGAACCGTATCCAATAGAACAGCCATGAAGGCACGGGCCGCTCTCCGCGGCTCGACAGCTCCTGGAGCGCCGCGGACCGGTTGACGCACCAGCCAATCGTGAGAACAGCGAGCAGCGACCCAAGCGTCTGCATCCCCGAGCCAAAGGTGAGGTCCCACGGCACGAAGATGGCGTTGTTTACCGAGGGCGGAATCGCGAGGACGAACACTGCCGCTGACATTATCCAAACGGCGCGCCTGCGGGAGATGCGCGTGTTGTCGGTGAGGCCGGCCACGAGCACCTCGACCGCGCCGACGCCGGATAGATACCCGGCGCCGAGGAGGCCAGCGAAGAACAAGAATCCGAACAGCGCCCCCAGGGGAATCGC
>JBHENQ010000117.1:0-7205 GCA_046261975.1 Gemmatimonadaceae bacterium
ATGAAGCTCGTGTCGTGCCCGCGCGTCCTCAACTGATTCACGAAGCCGAGCTTGTCCACGGACTTCATGTAGGCCTCTTTGGATTCGACCACTCCAGCATCGACGTACTCGATGAGCGCGTCGTTGAGAGTGATCATGCCCAGTTTGCGCGACGTCTGAAGCACCGACGGAATCTGAAACGTTTTCCCTTCGCGGATGAGGTTCGAGATGGCAGGCGTGGTGATCAGGATCTCGCGCGCTGCCACCCGCCCACCACCGACCTTCCTGCACAGCGTCTGAGAGACAACGCCCCTCAGCGATTCCGAGAGCATGACGCGGATCTGCGCCTGACGGTCTGGCGGGAATTGGTCGATGATCCGGTCTATGGTGCTAGGCGCAGTGGTGGTGTGCAACGTACCGAAGACAAGATGCCCAGTCTCCGCGGTCTCGATCGCGATGGACACGGTCTCGAGGTCGCGCAGCTCCCCAACCAGAACGATGTCGGGATCTTCACGGAGGGCTGCACGCAACGCGTGCTTGAAGGACGTGGTGTGCAGGCCCACCTGCCGCTGCGTGATGATGCAGCTCTTGTTCTGGTGGACGAACTCGATCGGGTCCTCGATGGTGATCACATGGTCGTTCCGCACGCGGTTGACCAGATCCACCAGGGCACAGAGTGTCGTTGACTTGCCGGAGCCCGTCGGACCGGTGACCAGGACGAGCCCCTTTGTCAGATAGCAGAGATTCTGCACCTCTTGTGAGATGCCGAGCTGCTCGACCGTCACCACCGAGGCCGGAATGACGCGGAAAACCGCGGCCGCCCCCTTTCGCTCCATGAGCGCGTTTGCGCGGAAACGGGCAAGACCCTCGATCTCATAGGCAAAGTCGGTGTCGTTGAGCTCGCTGTACTCCAGCTGGTTGCGAAGGGGCATGATGGAGAGCAGCATGCCCCGGAGCGTATCATGGTCGACACCCGGCAAGTCTTTCAATCGCTGCATGTGGCCGTTGTGGCGAAGGAGCGGAGGCTCACCAACGCGCAAATGCAGGTCCGATGCGCCGCTTTCGACCAGGCGGCGAAGCAGACCTTCGATTCGAACAAGGCCGTCGCCATTGCCGCTAGCGTTCTCCGTCTGACCCGACTGCGCGGAAGCGGCTGACACCGTCGCACCAGGACCGGCCTCTGTGCCGCCGTCGAGTGACACTGACGCGGCCCACTTCCCGTTCTCCGGCGCGACGCACACGGCAAAGACGCCGTCGCCCGACCTGTAGTTGAAGCTCGCACCAACGCCTGCGTCCAGTGCGACTGCCGCGTCGGCGGACGCGATTTCGCGCACGAGCCCGAACACGTGCTCACCGGACATCGGCTTTTTCGACACCGGATGCTCTTTCGTTCCGATCCTGACACGCGTGACGTGACCCTCCTTCAGATGGAGCGATTGACCACGGTTGGCGAGCATCACGGAGATGAAGCGATCTATGTGAGCCATTTCAACTCAGGTGGCGGACCGACTCGATGAGCCGGCGGTTGACCAGGCGGAGACCCCCGGCAGTGAAAAGCGTGAGAAAGCGGCCGTCCTGGCGGTTGAGGAAGTCGAGCACTCGCGAGTGGTCGCTCGGCACCTCCATGTGCACAGTTCCGGAGCGAACTACGCCGCCAGAGAGTCGCACCTCGACGGATTCGGCACGTGCGCCGGCTGTGCGATATGGGTCGTCCTCGATCTCTGCCGTCGTCTCGACCTCGATGATGGCGTCTTTGGCCAGCAGAAGCGTCTCACCAGATGGCAGCGCAAGCGGAAGGAATGCGTCGGAGTGGTTCAGCACATCCAGCGGCCACTCGGGGCCGAGGTGCGTGAGCGCGCGTCCCTGAACGAACATGTCGCCCTCGATGCGCTCTCCACCACGCAGGGTGACGGCGATCGGGCAACGCGATTTTGCTATCCTGTAGACTTCCATCGGGCGCTGGAGGTTGAAAGATCGCAGCGCGCTCGGCGCTCTCCATACTGACTTGTGCCGGGCCGGCGCGGTCACAGGTCAACCATCAGGCAATCCGCGCTACCCACTCCTCCGCTGTAACAATCTTTCCCACGAAAAACTCACCGAACTCGGCGTACTTGGCGCTTACCTCGTCGTATCGCATCTCGGTCACCACCTTCTTGAACTCCAGCGGATCGCGGGCGAACAGTGTAACACCCCACTCCCAGGCGTCGAAGCCGATAGCGCCCGAGATTATCTGTTGCACGCGCCCCGCGTACCGCCGTCCGGTAACGCCATGAGCCTGCATGAGGTGACTTCGCTCCTCGAGCGGCAACGCATACCAGTTCTGTCCCGCGTCTCGTCGCTTGGACATGGGATAGAAACACACGTACGGCATCGACTCCGGCAGCGGCGGATAGAGCCTACCGTGGATGTGCGGCGCCCCGCGCTCCTCACGCGCCCGGTCGATCATCGCCGTCTTGTATTCAGCGTCGCCAACCTCGCCGCCACGGGCAACCGCGTCCCGCGCTGCCCTGACCGTTGCGCCATAGAGCGGGGCCTCCGCCACGCTCAGAAACGAGTACACCGGCGCGAGATAATCGAACAACGGCTCACGGGCTAGATGCTGCTGCGCGCACCCGATCTCGTCGATCGTTGATCGAGCATGAACGATCATGAGATCTGCTCTGGATCCTATCAGGGAGACGGCGGTCGTCCAACCATCCGCACCGACCTTATTCGAGCCTTGCGCCATGAGCGCGCGCAACGCAGCAAGAGAGCCCTCCTTCATCGCGGCCATTGAATCAGCAGGCAGGACACGCAGCCCATCACGCTTCACACTCACGATCTGGTGAAGCATGTACCAACCTTCAACGGTCTCGGGTGGACATGTGAGCATTAGACTGGGGAATAGGGACCAGGAATATGGAGTCGGGAGTCGGGAGTCGGGAGTGCCAGCACCCGGCTGTCCATCCCCGATTCCCGGTTGCCGATTGCCGATTCCCTAATCCCTAATCCCTAATCCCTAATCCCCAGAGTCCCTAGTCCCTCGTCCCTAGCCTCTGTCGCCTGGCTGTAACGCAAATTCCACTCGTGCCAGTGACGCTGCCGCTCCGGCGTAGTTTTCGATCCATAGACCCGGTGAAGCATCGCTAGAGGCTCTCTTGCATAGGCGGGCGGCAGGTTCTGCACGGCCGCCAGAATCGTCGGCAGTGCATTCGGGGAAAGGCTCGCAAGGTATGACGAATCCAGTTTGCCGGTCCGCTTGTAGCGCTCAAGGTTCTGCTCGGCTATCCACGCCTCGTGATTCCAGTACGTCAAGCCAATCAGCGCCAGCGCCGCCGTCGCCGCCGAGCGTCTGACCAGCCGGCGAGCATCAACGGTCCTCCATATTTCCCAGCCGAGCATCGTCAATACCACCGAAACGACTATCAGATATACCTGTGCGTAAAGCCGCGCTGCGGTGAAGCCGTATGCGGCCTCGTAGATGGCGAGCCGCCGGAACGCGGAGAGCAGCAGGAATTGAGTTTCCACTATCACAGCCAGCTGCAACATGCGTACAGCTCCCTCGCGCGCAACCGTGCCACGCAAGGCGTATCTGTCCGACGCTAGCACGAGCAGCGTGCAGAGAGTCGCGACGACGCTCAACTCCGCGAAGCCACGGTGAGCGTACTCAGCGAAAGAAATTCCGTTTCCCGTCACCATGGGAACGTTTCCGAAGAGATACGAGAGCTGCAGGATCAGAAAGAGCGCGAACAATCCTGCGACGCCGCCGAAGACCATGAGGCGCTCGGTCGTGCCCACGCGAAAGAACACTTCCCCAGCGTCCAGCCGAGGGATGCCCACGGCCTTGCCGCGCATCACCAGGCCATAGGCGCCGAGCGTCGCTACGAGGATCACGACGAAGAACCCGATTCGGGGCAGGTCCAGCCATTCCATCAGTGTACGCAGCAATGTGTCGCGCCACAGCTCGAGCGTTGGATCCGCTTGTGAGAGAATGAGCGCCAGCACGCCCACCACTGGCAGGGAAATCGCCAATCCACGTACCACCGGTCGTGATCTCTCGGCTACCAGTACTTCGATCGCTTCGGAGCCACGCCGGAAGCTTTCCGCGGCGCAATTCGCAGCGGCGATCAAGGGCGACCACAGAATCACGCCGGCGTCCACTCTTTCCGGCGATGGGTCCGTAGCGAGGAGCGCCGCCATGCCCATGAGGAGCATGACGCTCAGCACGATCAGCACGTGAAACCCCTCGTTCGTGGTGAACGCCGCTCCGCATGCGAGAACGCACGCGAGTCCGAGAGTCACGTGGAGCTCGGTGCTCGGGGTCCGTCCGGTTAGCCGCAGCGCGACCAGCAGGCCCACGGACGCCAGCACGGTCCAGATGCCCCAGTTGATTCCTGGCAGGGTCTCGAATCCCAGCTCGGCACCGAGCCACGCCAGGCTGACAGCAAACACCCACAAGAGGATCAGACGCCTTCGACCTTCGATCGCAATCATGCTTTGCGCCTCACTTTCTGAGTGATAGAGCCGAAACGGCGCTGCCGGCCGTGGAAATCGTTGATCGCTTCGTTCAACGCCGTCGCACCGAAGTCTGGCCACATGAGCTCTGTGAAGTAGAGTTCGGCGTAGGCGCATTCCCACAACATGAAATCGGAGAGACGCTGTTCGCCTCCGGTACGAATTAGCAGGTCCACGTCGCGTGCCGGTGCGCCTGCTGCGTGCGCCTCGTTCAGCAGCTCGGCGAACCGATCGCGTGTAAGCTTGCCTCTCGCGTTCGCTCGTCGGGCAGCTTCGACGATCGCATCCCGCGCCGAATAGTCGATGGCCACGCGCAAATGGAGCTTGTCACCGCCGCGCGTTGTGGCCTCCGCAAGCACGATGGCGCTGCGTAACGCGAGCGACAGCCGGTCGCGCCGCCCGAAGACCGAAAGGCACACTCCATTCTCGGCGAGCTTTGGCGCTTCGCTTCCGAGATAGGAGCGAAAGAGACGCATGAGGGTCGCGACTTCGCGCGGTGGGCGTGTCCAATTGTCCGACGAGAAGGCGTAGAGCGTGAGAGTGCCGATACCCAGCGACGACGCGGCCTCCACCACGTGTCGTACAGACTCAGCGCCCCGGCGATGTCCGGCAACACGAGGCATCCCGCGCGCCGCGGCCCAGCGTCCGTTGCCGTCCATGATTATGGCTACGCTTAAGCGCTCGGGAGTCGGGAGTGGGGAGTCGAGAGTCGTGGAACGGCGGTCCGGCAGTCTGCCAGGGACGGCAATTGCAGTGTTCAAAGTGGTTGGTTTCATAAAGTCACTTCCGAAAAAAAAGATCAGTAGAGTAGTCCCCGACTTCCGACTCCCGACTCACTTCATCTTTACCCGCGTGGCACGGATCAGTGCTTCCATATGGTCGAGATAGCGTTGCAGTGCCCGCCTGCCTGCGGTAGCAAGACGAAACTCGGTCTTCGGCCTCCGGCCCTCGAAGCTCTTGGTGCACGTGACGTATTCAACTTCCTCGAGCTTCCTCGCGTGGACACTCAGATTGCCGTCAGTGGTCTTGAGGAGCGACTTGAGCTCGTTGAAGGTCAGCGACTCGTTCGCCGCCAGCGCGCTCACGATTCCGAGACGCATGCGGTGGTGAATGAGCGAGTCCAGCTCGCGCGACTCCTTCGCTTTCGCCCGTCCCTGTAAGCCACGCAACATTCCCTCTCCGCGGTCCTCTCCTTCGGGACGCTTCTTAACCGCAACTCCGGGATTAGCCACCGTACCTCCGTGCTATGAGAACACCAAATACAGCGTGCAGGCCGCCGAAAGCGGCCACCATCATCCAGTTTCCGGCAGATGAAGGAGCAAAAAGCGCCACGGCTCCGCCAACCATGAAGCATAGCCCCATCGCCGGCACTGCCTTTACCGAGAACGCTCCGCCCGTGATGACGCCTGCTCCGTACAGGAGCAGCCATACTCCCGGAAGGAGAGGGTACCTCCCTTCCCTGACCAGAACCGTTGTCAGTAGAGCCCCCGCCACGATTGCGGGCGCGAAGCTGAGAACGAACTTCCGTACCGGCCCCGAGACGAGCGGCATCTTGGCCCGTTTAGCCTTCCAGCCCGTGCTGAGCGTCCCTATAACAACCGCCAGCAACGCCGCCACAAGCCACACTCCCAGCCACAACTCACGCGACTGCTGACGCCCAGCGATAAGCCCCGCGCTTATGCCCGTCAGCCCGACAGCCACCTGGCCCCAACCCGAAATCGCTGTAAACGACGACGCGTTCTCCATGGTCTCGCGGATGTACCGGAGATCATCCATGGCGCGTACGTGCAGCGCAGGCGCTTCAGGTGGAGTCGGGGGAGTCGAGATGCTGGGCCTTCGGGTTGCGCGACCGGAACTCATGCTGAAGTATCGGCCACGAACAACAGCTTGTCAAGTACTTTGTGATACAAAGCTAATGGTCTGGGGTGTAGGGTGTAGGGTGTAGGGTGTGTGGGGTGCCGACTCCCGACTCCCGACTCCCGACTCCCGATTCCCGACTCCCGATTCACGGGTGACAGGACTGTATCCGGTCTATGCGGCCGCGCGCCTTGATTGGCGCAATCTTTTCCAGGTCGCACCACAAGCTCACCCAGATTTTCTCGAGGCGCTGAACCCTGCCCGCGGTAAGGACTCCGTTCTTGCCGAGAGCTGCTATCCCTATTTCAGACTCGACCTCGACGCGCGATTCCTTCATACGGTCCAGCATTGCGTTCGCCGACGCGGTGTCATCCGCGGCCAGCGTCAACAGCAACTCGTCGTAGTATCGCCCGCTGTTGTCCACGAGCGACAGCGCCTTCCCTGCACTCTCCGAAAACGAGCCGGGCACAGCCAGTCCCAGCCGCGCGAGTGGCAGCATCCAATTGTCCACCGTGAACATTCCGACCGGATTCTTGATCCACAGCCACGCATGCATCACAGCGATTGCGGGACCCTCGAGCACGTCGTGCTCGTTTGCGGGCGGATGTGTGAACGATTCCTGCGCAAGCGTGCCAGAGTGGTCGTGCCAGACGTGGGGGCCTGCAGGCACCGCAGGAGGTTTTTCTCCAGGCGCAAGCCGAAGCACGTAACCAACGCCGGCAAGAACCGGCTTTCCATCCACGGTGATGTACGTGAGAACAGCAGGACGGCGTGCTTCGTATGCCTCGCGCAAGACGACGTCCGACCGAATCCAATGCTCGCCCATCGCCGGGAAACTCGGCCCCACCTTCCGAAAGCCGTCCGCAATGGCCACT
>JBHENQ010000118.1:0-3835 GCA_046261975.1 Gemmatimonadaceae bacterium
AACACGCCGCGAATAAGCTGCGGCGCACTATCAAAGTTGCGGCAGGCGAGCGCAGCGAGCCAGCCGCATCCACAGCTTGCGCCGGCAGCTTCATTCGCTCGTTAGGGCGCTCGTAGCGTGTACCGTGTGGAGACGCATTCATTTGCGCGCAAACGTCGCGGCGGGAAATTGCAGCGTCAGTTCCTCCGGTCGATCAGTGCGGGCGGTGAACCTCACGATGCCGCGATAACGTTCGGGTCCGCGCCAAGTTACGCGGAATGTATGCCCGCCTACTGAAACAAGGTCCCCGATCTGCCCGCCTCCGAAGCGCAACACCAAACCACCATTCTCATGCGTGACAAACAGGTCGCCGAAGGCAGGATGCGTAAACGTGCCGGCATATGCAGCCAGCGGCAACCGCGGGGGCGCAGGTGGAGGTTCCGGAGCGGTTCGCCGCAAACGCGCCTGCTCGGCACGTTTTCGCCTGTTCTCAAGAAATTCGCCACTCCAATCGCGCGGAGGCGCGCCGACGACCGCGTCGAACACCCTGAAGACAAGCGCCTCGCGCAGCGCGCTGGGGATATTGGCAAGTACCATGACGCCAACACGGTCGTCACGCAAAAGACCGATATACGAAGTGAATCCGCCGCCGTGCAGCGACGCCATGCGGCCGTGATAGTCGGTGAGGTACCAGCCGAACCCGTATGCCCACAGATTACCGGCGCCGGCGTGCAGGTCCTGCTGCGTTTCACGCGCGACGGTCACCTGCGGCGTGTGCATTTGTTCGAAAACGCGCGCATCCAGCAGGCGCGTGCCGGCAATGGAACCGCGTCCGGTCTGGAATAACAGCCACCTCGCGGCATCACTGATGCTGCCGTGGATTCCGCCGGCGCCGACGGGAGCTGCGAACATCGGCGTCGTTTCCGGACCGCGGTCACCGAGCCTGTGCAGGGCCGCGACATTTGCGACGCGAGCGTCCGTCAGCGTCACGCGATGATCACCCACGCCGCATTCGATGCAGGGCGCGATGGCGCGCGCGTGCCAGACATCGTGCGCGTTCGTACCAGCAGACTTCATCCCGAGCGGATTGAGAATGCGGGATCTGATGAATTCCTCGGCCGACACGCCTGTGACAGCGGCAATGATTTCGCCGGCAGCGTAGTAGTTGGGGTTCTCGTATTGGAAACGACTGCGAAATCCGGCGGGACTACTACCGAGAGGGCTGGGAGCACCGGTCGGACCAGCGGCCGCTGCCGTTCCGGGCGGTGGACGCCACGCCAGCCTGCGGAGGATTTCGCGTGGCGGGTAATCGGACAGCACGAAGTTGTAGCCAGATCCGCCCCATCCATCGGCGACGCGGTGGCTCAACAGGTCGCGAATTGTCACGTGCCGCGTGACGAAGGGATCCGCGAACTCGAGCCAGGGTAGGTACCTGGAGACGGGGTCGTCCCAACTCAGTTTGCCGTCGCTGACCAGCATGGCGATGGCAGTAGCGGTGAATGCCTTCGTTGTCGATCCGAACTCGAATATCGTGTTCTCGTCCACCCGCGCGTCGGAACCAACCTCCCGCACTCCATAGCTTTGGAGGAACAGCACTGAGTCGTTCTTCACGACGGTGATCGCCAGCCCTGGGACCTGCCAGTCGATCATCGCTTTACGGATATACGCATCCAGACCGTCGAGCGGATCCCGCGCCTGCCCAAAGGCGCGCGCAGGAAAGATCGACAGTAGTGTGATCGCGATGAATGCGGTTCCCCGTCTATTCATCGAGTGGCCACGGATCGCGCCGTAAAAAACCCAGTGCCTCCAGAAGGAAAGCCACGAGCAGCAACGTAGTATCGTTCTCACAGTGCAGGCGGTGTTGTGCGGCCTAACCCGCCGATAATTGGCATGAAGCGGCTGGCCATCCACGGCGACGTGGTGGCAGTGTTCCGCCCCACAGGGTTTAACACGCGGTCGATGCCGCACAACCGGGAGGCCAGCCGCGATGGATACGATAGGACTCGATCTCCACAAACGCGAGAGCCAAGTCTCAATTCTCACCGAGGACGGCGAGATCATTGAACGGCGGATCGCTACCTCGCGCGAGCGTTTACCACTGTGCTCGGGAGCCGGCCGCGCTCGCGCATCCTCCTCGAGGCTTCGACCGAGAGCGCGTGGGTCGCTCGGTGCCTGGAGTCGCTCGGTCACGAGGTGATCGTGGCCGACCCGAACTTCGCGCCCATGGATGCCACCCGATCGAGACGGTGAAGACCGACAAGCGAGACGCTCGCACGCTATGTGAGGCCTGCCGGCTGGGTGCCTACCGACCGGCGCACCGTCTCTGCGACACTCAGCGGCACGTGCGGGCAGAACTCGCCGTGCGCAACGCATTGGTGCGCACGCTTACGCGATACATCGCGCTCGTTAAGTCCTTCGTGCGGCGTCATGGTCTGCGTGTCCCGAGCGGTGAGGCCGAGTATGTCCCCGACACGCGTGCGTGAAATGGATCTTCCCGCGACGCTCGCGTCCGAGCTGGCGCCGATCCTAGCAGTTCTGGATCTGCTGAACGTGGAGATCAGCGCCGCCGACCGGAGACTCACCAGCCTGGTAGCAACTGATCCTGTTGTCCGGCGGCTCACCACGGTGCCAGTGGTTCCGGGGAGCCGAAACAACGCGGCCGCATTACGAAGGCCGGCAGTGCGCGCGCGCGGTGGCTGCTCGTCGAGACCGCCACGGCAAGCGGATCGCGACCGTCGCATAGCTCGCCGGTTCGCTGGGATCCTCTACGCCATGTGGAGGGATGAGCGAGACTACCAGCCGCGCAAGATCACACATGCTCCGGAGGACATCGCAGCCTGAGGAGGGACTCACACAGTACAGCACCAATCGTATAGAGCAGCAGTCGAACAGAGGTGACTGACATCGGGACCGGCGAGCGCGACGCAGCTTATGGCCGCGCGTGAGGCCGCCATTTAAGGAGCGCCGCCGGCTCCCTCGAATGCCCCAGATGCGCCGGCGGGCTCAAAACCCGCCACCAGAGAGCGCGAACAGAAAGCTGAGCAGCAACTCGAACCGACTGCAGCGAAGACGACCTGCGATAATCAAAGCCACAACCTCAACGACAGGGCTTGACGCGGGGCGCCCGCTTCACAGAAAGCTGCGGGCGCCGTAGGCGGCCGTCAGCTTCCCGGCCTGTTGGGCGCCCGCGGCTCGACGCTCCTCATCGACTCCCGAAGCACGACGGGGCTCCGGGCAATCAAGCTGCGTCGTCCTTCGCGGCATTCATCCCGTGCCCCTGCGTCATTCGATCCCTGTCCCGGACCCCACCCGCTGCTCCAGATCTCCGAGCACGTCCTCGATCTGAGCAAGTGCAGACCTGAGATCGTCCGCGATTTCCTGAGCGAGCAGGTGCGGCTCGGGGAGACTGGCCGAGTCTTCGAGACTCTCGTCGCGGAGCCAGAAGAGGTCGAGGCTCACCTTGTCGCGCGCGAGGAGCTCCTCATATGTGTACGATCGCCAGCGGCCGTCCGGGTTCGCGTCGGACCACGTGGCGGTACGGCAATGGCGGTCGTCGGGTCGGTAGCACTCGACGAACTCGTCGAGGTCCGCGCGGGTCATGCGCTTTGTCTTGAGCGTGAAGTGCATGTTCGTGCGCAGGTCGTAGACCCATACTTTTTTCGTCCAGGGCTCCGGCGCGCCCGGCCGGCGGTCGAAGAAGAGCACGTTCGCCTTGACGCCCTGCGCGTAGAAGATGCCGGTGGGCAGGCGCAGGAGGGTGTGGACTTCGCACTCCTTGAGGAGGTTGCGTCGGACCGTCTCCCCGGCGCCGCCCTCGAAGAGGACGTTGTCCGGGACGACGACGGCGGCGCGGCCA
>JBHENQ010000119.1:0-36575 GCA_046261975.1 Gemmatimonadaceae bacterium
CGGGAGTCGGGAGTCGGGAGTCGGGAGTCGAACAGATTTCCTGTCACCTGTCACCTGCTTCCCGACTCCCGACTCCCGACTCCCGCCCCCGACTCCCGAAAAACAATGTCCGCTCCAGTCGCCAATCCGCCGAAAAAATCCTCAGTCGCCAAGACCGCGACAGCATCCGCGGCCGCGAAACCCGGCCCCCAGCTACCGGCTGGTGTAGGACTCACAGGCTTCAACGGCACCCGGGTCATTCCGAAGCCTGTGAATGACCCAGTCCGCTCCTATGCGCCAGGTACTCCCGAAAAGGCGGACCTCAAAGCACGGCTTGCTGCAATGGCCGGAGAGCGTATCGACATCCCCCTGATAATCGGTGGCGAGGAGATTCGAACCGGCCGTACCTCGCCGGCAGTGATGCCGCACGATCATCGCCACGTTCTGGCCGATTGGCACAAGGCGTCGCCGGAGGAAGTGGAGATGGCCGCGAAAGCGGCACGCGAGGCTCAACGCGAATGGGCACAGTGGCCGTGGGAGGAGCGTGCCGCCGTCTTTCTGAAAGCGGCGGAGCTGCTGTCTACTACCTGGCGTTCCACACTCAATGCCGCAACGATGCTCGGCCAGTCCAAGACCGCGTTCCAGGCGGAGATCGACAGCGCGTGCGAGCTCGTTGATTTCTGGCGTTTCAATCCTTACTACGCGCAGGAGATCTATGGAGAGCAGCCGATCAGCGGGCCTGGCATGTGGAATCAGCTCGACCACCGCCCGCTGGAGGGCTTCGTCTACGCGATCACACCGTTCAACTTCACCGCGATAGGCGGGAACCTGCCGACCGCCCCGGCGCTGATGGGCAACACCGTGCTCTGGAAACCGGCGAGCTCGGCCATGTTGAGCGGCTATTATATCATGAAGCTGCTGGAGGAAGCCGGTCTTCCACCGGGCGTGGTGAATTTCATTCCGGGCGACGCGAGCACGATCACCGAGTCGGTGCTCGACAGCCGCGATCTGGCCGGCGTTCACTTCACGGGGAGCACCTCCGTCTTCAACAGTATCTGGAAGACGATCGGCTCAACGATCGCTAACTATAGATCGTATCCACGCATAGTCGGCGAAACCGGTGGCAAGGATTTCATCGTCGCCCATCCATCCGCCGATGCCGAAGCCGTGGCTGTCGCAATCGCGCGCGGTGGCTTCGAGTATCAGGGTCAGAAGTGTTCGGCCGCAAGCCGTGTCTATGTTCCGCAGTCCCTGTGGTCGGAAGTTCGGGATCGCACGGCCGCGATGATGAAAGAGATACGCGTGGGTGATGTGCGCGATTTCAGAAACTTCATGGGCGCGGTCATCGACAAGAAGGCTTTCGAGAGAATAAGCGAGTATCTCGATGACGCCAACAAGAACGCGACGGTGATCTCCGGTGGAGTCGCGCGTGGCGACGACGGCTACTTCATCGAACCCACGCTGATCGAGACGAAGGACCCGGGCTACCGCTTGCTCTGCGAAGAGATATTCGGGCCCGTTGTTACAGCCTACGTCTATCCCGACGCGAAGTTCGATGAGACTCTGAGGACGGTTGATGCGACGTCGCCCTATGCGCTCACAGGCGCGATCTTCTCCCGCGACCGACGCGCCATCCAGCGCGCCTCGATCGTACTCCGGAACGCGGCCGGCAATTTCTACATCAACGACAAACCGACCGGAGCCATGGTAGGGCAACAACCTTTCGGAGGCGCGCGCGGGTCAGGCACGAACGACAAGGCAGGCTCGAAGCTCAACCTTCTCCGCTGGGTAAGCGCGCGCACGATCAAGGAGACATGGGTGCCGCCCCACGACTTCAGGTACCCGTTCATGGCCGAAGAATGAACCAGCTCACAGGTCACAGGTCACAGGCGACAGTTGACCTGGTTTCTGTCACCCGTCAGCTGTGAGCTGCGACCTGGTTTCTGTCACCTGTCACCTGTGAGCTGTGACCTGGACTTATGTAACAGCCGACGTCTTCACCGATCACGTTTTCGGCGGGAATCCACTCGCCGTATTTCCTGACGCGTCCGCTATTCCGGAAACCGATCTCCAGAATATCGCCAGAGAATTCAATCTTTCCGAGACGGTTTTCGTGTTCCCGCCTCAGGATTCCGCGAATACCAGGCGACTTCGCATCTTCACACCGGCATCCGAGCTACCATTCGCCGGACATCCCACCGTCGGCGCGGCACTGGTGCTTGCCATGCTCGGAAACATACCTCTTTCGGGCGACTTGACCCGTATCGTCTTCGAAGAAGGGGTAGGCTTGGTGCCCGTAGCGATTCGCGCCGAGAATGGAAAGCCGGATTTCGCACAACTGACAGCCGCCAAGCTTCCTGAGGTAGGACCACCTCCTCCAGGACGGGCACTCCTGGCTGACCTGCTGTCCCTCGAACCGGGTGACATTCTCGGCGGCATCAACGCTCCTCAGGCAGTTTCGTGCGGCATCCCATTTCTCTTCGTTCCGTTGCGGGACCGCGCCGCTGTCGGGAAGGCACGAGTTCGGCTGGATATCTGGGAGTCGACGCTGAGGAGCTACTGGGCGCCCGAGATCATGGTATTTTCGCGTGATCCTGAGTTGCCGGGCTCCGATATTCGTGCTCGCATGTTCGCGCCGGGAATGGGAATCGGTGAGGATCCAGCGACTGGCTCTGCGTGCGCTGCACTCGGCGGTTATCTCGGTTCGCGTGAATCCAGAGCAGAGGGAGTGCTGCACTACATCATCGAGCAGGGTTTCGAAATGGGCCGGCCAAGCATTCTCGATCTGGAGGTCGATAAGGTGGCGGGCAGCGTGACGGCAATTCGGGTTGGCGGGAAGGCAGTGCTCGTCTCACGCGGCGAACTGATAGGGACTGGGAACAGCTAACAGCTGACAGGGAACAGCGAATAACGGGCTCTTGAGTCTCTGTCACCTGTCAGCTGTTACCTGTTACCCGTTTCTAAGCCAACACTTTCTCCCGAGCACGAGCAACGGCCAGGCTACGAAGATTGGGACTCCAAACCGACACTCGGTTTCGGCCGGCATCCTTGGCGGCGTAAAGCGCTTCATCCGCGCGAGAAAGAAGATCGTGCGCGATCGCAGAGTCGGGCACTCTGTCCGCTACCATGCCAACACTCACCGTGATCGGTACCTTTCGATTCACAGCCTCAAATTTGTGAGCCGCCACGGCGTCCCGGATGCGCATCGCCATCTTGAACGCAACGGTCGTGTTGGTTTCCGGGAGGAGGAGTACGAACTCATCGCCACCAAGACGGCTGGCCACGTCGCCGCCACGGACGAGCCCGCGTAGTATCTCCCCCATCTCCCGAATGACATTGTCGCCGGCCAGATGGCCGAACGTGTCATTGATCAGCTTGAACTTGTCCACATCCACGGCAAGCAGCGCGACCTCGTGCTTGTAGCGAGCCGCGCGCTCCAGCTCGCGCTCGATCTCTCGCTCCATGCCGCGGCGGTTCAGACATCCGCTCATGGCATCCGTTAGCACCATCGTCGCCAGCCGCGCATGTACGCGGTTGTACGCGCGACCCACCATCGTGATGCTGTCCGGCCGTCTGTCTCCCTGTACGTCGTATGTCTCCGTGAAGTCGCCTTCCTCCACGCGCTCGAACAGCCAGGCCAGGCGCTCCAGACGCCGGCGCGATCCCCCGTAAAGACCGATGTACACGAGGGCGACCGCGGTAAAGACACCAACCGTCCACGCTTCCAACGGCACATCCAGCACTGCCCCGCGTGACAGGCCTATCGCGCCGAGCCAGATGAATGAGGCCAGGATGCCGCCGAGCGCGACCCAGGCAGCGAAACTACCGAAGTAAAAATCCGCGACCACGATCACCAACGCCCAATAAAAGAGCGCCCGTCCGTAGTGGGCCGGCGTCATTATGAAGGCCGCGATACTGAGGACAAATGCGATGTCCGCGAAAACGAGAGTCACTATCAGTTTGGGCCCGGCACGCTTGGTCTGCCGCACCCTCAAGGCGCTGGCGCCCGCCAGGGTCATGTAGCCCAGGACGGCAGCGGCGATTGCGCCGGCTAGCGGCGTGGGCGCACGGGAGCCCGCCAGTGCCATTTCCACGATCGCTACCAATGGCGCCAGGCCAATACGGAATTTGCTCTGCCACAGCAACGCCCCGGCATTGGCTTTCGCCTGCCGAGACGAACTGTCGGTTCTCATCTCCTGGAGCTCGTCTCGCTTCACTGTCTGCCGCGTCTCTAAAGGAGTGTCCAACTCGTGGTCAATCGAGTGTTGTACCGTGACTTCTAGTGTTTTTTTCGAGTGCTCGACCAGCCGGCTCGCACTGGACAGCGACCAGAAGGTTGGTAACATTCGACAGGAGATCGAGCCCGTTGTGATTCAGGCGTCTTTTCCTCTGAAGTAAAACGATTGAACAGGCTCCCTCGCCACATGCCTGACGTGGACTTACAGATCCTCAGCCCTGCAACACCTCCCCTCCCAGCTGCAGCCACGGCTTCGGCCCCCCCCGCCGTGCGCCCGAGGGCAGCGGACCTTCAAATTTCCAGGCTTAGGGCCTTGCGTGGGCCAAACTACTGGCGCCTGGCTCCTGTTATCGCCTGCGATCTTACGCTTGGCTCCCTCGAACAGGTGACGTCGGCCGATATTTCGGGCTTTGCCGACCGCCTGGTGACGCTCGTCCCGTCGCTCCACGAACACGCCTGCTCGCACGGTGAGCCGGGCGGGTTCGTTCAGCGACTAAAGGACGGTACTTACTTCCCACACATCCTCGAGCATCTGGCCCTGGAGCTCCAGACACTGGCCGGGAGCGATGTCGGCTTTGGGCGGGTAGTGCACTCCGGCGATACCAGCGTCTGGTGGGTGATTGTGTCATACGAGGAGGAACAGGTAGGAATCCAGAGCGTGCGGGACGCTGTCGAAGTCATTCGGGCCTGCCTCACTGGCAGTCCTGTTGACATCGGCCGGATTGTGAATGATCTGCATGAACTGCATGAAGATGTCCGTCTCGGGCCGTCCACCGGAGCGGTCGTCGAGGAGGCTAGAAGGCGCGGCATTCCGGTGCGCCGGCTGAATTCCAGATCCCTCGTTCAACTTGGCCTGGGAAAGAATCTCAGGCGTATACAGGCGACGATGACGGATTACACGAGCGCCATCGCCGTGGAGATCGCTCAGGACAAGGATGACACCAAGCGTGTGCTTCAGAATATCGGTCTTCCCGTGCCACACGGTGATGTCGCCAGATCTCTCGATGGCGCGATCGAGATCGCGGCCGAGTTGGGTTTCCCGGTCATCCTGAAACCCCTCGACGCGAGCCACGGCCGCGGTATTTCCGCACGTCTCGATACCGCGGACAGTGTCCGTTCGGCATGGCCGGTCGCGAGTGCGCTGTCCCGAAGCGTGGTGGTGGAAAAGTTTGCCACCGGCAACGACCACCGAGTGCTGGTAGTGAATGGCAAGGTTACGGCGGTGGCGGAACGCGTTCCCGCGCATGTCATGGGCGACGGGAAGCGCACCGTTCGCGAGCTGATAGACGACGTGAACCGCGATCCGCGGCGCGGCACAGGCCATCGCAAGACGCTCACGAGGCTACCAGCTGATTCGCGGACGGTCGAGTTTCTCGCGAAGCGCGGGCTAACGCTCGACAGCGTACCTCCGCCCTCCGACATGGTGCTGCTGAGATCAACCGCCAATCTCTCTACCGGCGGCACGTCCATCGATCGCACCGACGAGATTCATCCGGACAATGTTACGGCATGCAAGATGGCCGCCGGTGCTGTCGGTCTGGATATCGCCGGCATAGACGTGATCACGCCCGACATTTCCGTGCCGTTTCGCGAGAACGGCGCCGTCATCATCGAGGTGAACGCGGCGCCCGGAATACGCATGCATACGCATCCAGCCGAAGGTACGGCTCGCAACGTTGGTGCGCCGGTTCTGGACATGCTCTATCCTCCCGGATCTGATTCCACGATTCCGATCATCGCAGTGACCGGCACCAATGGTAAGACGACGACCGTCCGCTTGATCGCGCATCTCTTCCAGCGCACCGACAGGACAGTGGGATTCACTACCACCGACGGCATCTACATAGGCAACCGTATGGTCATGGCCGGGGACATGACGGGCCCGTTCTCGGCGAACATCGTTCTATCGAATTCCACAGTGGATGTCGCGGTGCTCGAAACGGCGCGTGGCGGCATCTTGCGCGCGGGTCTGGGCTTCGATGAGGCGGATGTCGGAGTCGTGCTCAACGTCAGCGCCGATCACCTCGGGTTGCGCGGTATCCATACGCTCGAGCAATTGGCCGACGTAAAGGGAGTCATAGCATCGGTCGTCAAACGAGATGGACACGTTATCCTGAATGCCGACGACCCTCTGGTTGCGGCTATGCGCGAACGGTCGAGCGGCGACGTCGTCTTCTTCTCCATGATGCGGGAAGGTGAAAACCCGCTCTTCGAGGAGCACATCAGCCATAACGGAATCGGTGCGCGCCTCGAGGGAGAAACTTTCGTCATAAGGCGCGGCCGCCTGCGCATTCCGATCGCCGGCGAGCGCGAGGTCCCGCTCATGATGGGTGGCGCCGCGCGATTTCAACGTGGCAACATTCTCGCCGCCATCGCGGCAGCCTACGTCCAGCGCGTACGATACGACGACATCCATGCCGGCCTGCTGTCGTTCTTCCCGTCGCCTTCGATGACGCCCGGGCGCATGAATCTGCTTCGCGTAGGCGGCGCTCGAGTGCTCGTCGATTACGCCCACAATCAGGCGGCCGTGCAAGGTCTGATGGAGTTCGCGCTGATGCTTCCTGCGAACCGCCGCATCGGCGCCATCACCGCTCCTGGCGACCGTCGCGATGAGGACATTCGCGACCTCGGCAGGCTCACCGCATCTCTCGATCACGCGGTTCTGAAAGAAGATCCCGACCGTCGTGGCCGGCGCGACGGTGAGATTGCCGCGCTGATACGTGAGGGGCTGATTGAGGGCGGTATGGCTGACGACCACATCGAAACCGTGCTGAAGGAAATGGATGCCGTGAAGCACGTGCTGGAAATTCTGCGGGACGGCGACCTCGCCATCGTCCTGGCTGATGACGTAGCCGGAGTGCTGGCGCTTCTCGCCCCGCGATCATCGGGCCGCGCAACCATCTAGCGATGGCGAAGCAGCTGGCACATCCAGCCAGTGAGATGCGCGCGACCGCGCTACAGTCGCTTCGAGGAGCGAACTTCTGGTCTGCAAGGCCCGTGACGCGCATGGATCTCGCGGTGGGCGCTTACGACGACATTTCCTCCGCCGACGTTCCTGGCTTCAGTGAGCGCTTGCAGAGCGCGCTTCCAGGACTCTTTGAGCACCGCTGCAGCATCGGACAGCGCGGCGGGTTCATCACCCGCCTGAAACGCGGCACCTACGCGCCCCACATAATCGAGCATGTGGCGCTGGAGCTGCAGACCCGAATCGGGCACGACGTAGGCTACGGGAAAACTCGTGGTACCGGGAATACGGGTGAATACACGATCATATTCGAGCACCTGCACTCCGGCGTAGGCCTCCGGGCGGCTGCACTCGCGCTGGAAATCGTCCAGCGTGCGTTCGCCCCAGAGCTAGGTCCGATCGATTATGCGCTCAGCGAGCTCTCTGCAATTGCCGCCAGCCCCGACGCCCCGCCGATGTATCACCACGTTTGGTGCGGCATCACTGGCGGTGGGCCGCGCCGTGAGACTCGCGAAGAGATCGCCCGCCGCTTGGGGAGTGTCGCGCAGGATTCCCTTATCGTCGATGTCGCGCCTGGCTTCATCCTTCAGGCGGGGCTTCCCTTTTCGCGTTGCGAGCTCGCCATCGTCCTCGACTCGAATCTGACCGACGTGCCCGAGACTTTTCGTGCCCCCGATCGCGCGCAGAAGCTCGTCAGTGTCATAGCCGACGCCGTGTGGCGGAACGGGATTCTGGTTGCCCCGGCGAAAGCGTGGGAGGTGCAGGATTACGCTCGCGACGAAGGATGTCGGGTCGCTATCTTCGCGACGGACGACGACGTAACTGCCCGCGACAAGCGAGTGGCTCACTCTATTGCGCGGGTCCAGCTCGGCCGAATCGTTATTGAGTCGGAAGGAACGAACTACGATGCAGGGGCGTTGCAGCGCGGCGTGCCCCCGGCCGCGCAAGTCGCTGCCGCTCTTGCTATCTTCATGATCGACGTGAACAAGCCCGAACTAGTTGCGCCTCAGCTGAATGCCGTCCCGGAAATCGCCGACTCGTAAGCTGAAAAGCAGCAACACTCGACGCGCCGCCGCCACCGCCGGTACCGCGAAGCGCAGACATTCTGATGAACAGAGCGGAGCCCTCGTGCTCATAGGCGGCGCGTGTGATCCCAGAGGTGAAGCGCTCGGCGTGTTCCTTCGGTTGTGCGATGCCAGGAAAGGCGGCAAGATCGTCGGCTTCACCACCGCTTCCGCCGATGCCACGCAGTCAGCGCTCTCCTGGAAGAACGACTTCGCGACAGCTGGCGCCACCAACGTCGAGATACCCATCATCGACCGCCGCGATCGCGCACAGGACCGCACTATTGCTGACCTTGTGCTCGGCGCTCGCGGCATCTTCCTCGGTGGGGGTGACCAGGTGGCTCTTGTTTCCACTCTCGGCGGGTCGCGCGTGGGCCGCGCAATCCGCGACGCATTTGCCCGAGGCGCTATCGTATGCGGCACCAGCGCAGGCGCCGCGGCACTCTCTGGGACGATTCTCGCAGGAGGCGAGAGAGACGAGAACGGCGATGCTGTGGCGCTTCACCTTGGGCCGGGACTCGGGCTGCTGGGCTTCTCGTCGGTGATCGATACGCATTTCTCGCGGCGCGGCCGGCTGCAACGGCTTTTCCGGCAGGTCGCCGAGAATCCGGAGCTACTTGGCCTCGGAATCGATGAGGACACCGCGATGGTGGTGCGCGGCCACCTTGCTGAGATTGTCGGCGAGGGCTCGGTGACATATGTGGACGGACGCGGCGTGCGATTCACCAACGCCGAGAAGGTAACGAAGAAAGCCGCGCCACTCACACTCAGCTATCTGCGAGTCGGCATCGTGGGCGCGGGCTATACGTTCAATCTCCGAGAGCGTGAGCTGGACCTGCTGGTGCAGGCGCGCCAGGACGGCCGCCAAACACCAACCGTGAAGCTTAGGAGCCAACAGCAGGGATAGTCGGCACCATCAACTCGACTCCAGGGATGTTGTCCCGACTCCCGACTCCCGACTCCCGACTCCCGATTCCCGAGCCCTCCGCAGGCTGACGAGAAAGACAGACCCTTCCCCCACTTTGCTCTGTGCAGTGAGGTCTCCTCCCATTCCGCGTGCCAGATCCCGGCTGATCGCGAGACCCAGGCCAGTGCCCTCGGCGCGCCGTGTCAGACTCTGATCGAGCTGCACGAACGGCTCGAACACCATCGCCAGTTTTTCCTCGGGAATTCCCATGCCGGTGTCGGCCACGCGGATCGCCACAAGGGAATCCTTTGCCTCGCAGGTGACGTTCACGTGCCCGCCACTAGCGGTGAACTTGATCGCGTTTGACAGAAGGTTGAACAGTACCTGCTCCAGCTTCTCCCTATCGGCACGAGCAATGATGTCGGAGGAGCACGAATCACACTTGTAGATGATGCTCCGCGAAAGTGCCTGGGGCTCGATCATTTCGCAGACAGCGGCAAGCACTTCGTGCACCGGCACATCGCGGATCTCGTACTGCATGTGGCCGGCTTCGATCCGGCTGAAGCTGAGAATATCGTTGATGAGACTCAACAGATGCTTCTGATTGCGGCGGATTCGGCCGAGGTCCTGTTTCTGCTCCTCCGACACTTCGCCTCGAATTCCCGCCTCCATGAGCTCCGCGAAACCACCGATGGCATTGAGTGGTGTTCGAAGCTCGTGTGACATTGTCTTCAGGAACTCATTCTTCGCCTGATTGGCAGCCTCGGCTTCCGCGCGTGCAGCGCGCTCGCTCTCGAGAAGACGCACCCGCTCCTCTTCGGCCCGCTTCCTCACGGTGATGTCTTCCATGAATCCGGTAAATACCGGCGGGTCCTTGCCCGGCAGAGGAATGATGGCCAGTTCCACGGGAAACTCTGTGCCGTCCGAACGCATGGCGTTGATCTCGATTCTCTTGCCCAACACTGGACCGACGCCCGTGCCAAGATAGTGCTTCAGGCCTCTCCGGTGAGCCTCGCGATAACGAGGCGGGATGATCAACTCCGCCATCTCCTTCCCCAGCGCGTCCTCACGCCGATACCCGAACGCTTTTTCGGCCGCTGCATTGAACTCCGTGACCAACCCCTGATGGTCCATTGTTACGACGCAGTCCAGCGCTACATCCAGGATTGCCGTCTTCAGCGCCTCGCTGCCACGCATGGCGTTCATGGCATCTTCGGCCTGAGTCTGCGCCTTTCTGGCGTCCGTGCTCGCTTGCTCCAGTTGCGTGGACGACTGCGCCAATTCCTCGGTGAGAGCCTGGGCCTCCTCTACCTGCTGCTCCAGTTCTGTGGCCTGCTCCCGAAGCGTCGACGCGAGAAGCGCTGACTCACGTGCGGCCTGCTCGGAATTCCTCCGTGCCACCCGGAGTGAATGCACAACCCACACAATCGATCCCGCCACGAGACAGACAAGGACAATCGCCACGAGATCGAGTGTACTCAGTCCACCCGGAGAAGCTCGGGCTTCAAGCAGGGCTAGCCCGGCCGCGGATATTCCGATTGAAAGAAGTCCGGGCCCAAGTCCACCCGCCCAAACGCTAAATGCTACAGCCGCATAGGAGAAGATATAGGGGGCGTTGGGCAGGAGCGGCGCGAGCCACCACCGCAGAAGGATAGCAAGGCCAGTGGCGAGGATGGCCGCCCCATATCGGATGATCACCGCATACGGCCACGCATCCTGTCGCCGGGAATCAGAGGCGATCTCAGTCACGATTCTGTGAAGCATGCAGGAATGGCGCCATATGCATTCTCCCGCTCCTAGGCGGCAGGAACGGTCGTCGCGCGGATGATGAAGTCCGAGGCCTTCTTCTCGTCCAACATTCCACCGGTGCGGACACCGCTGCAGACATCGACACCAAACGGTTCCACTTCACGCACCGCCGCAGCGATGTTGGCAGGTCCGAGTCCGCCTGCCAGGAAGACCGGAATTCCTATCCGCTCGCGTATTCGCCGGCTGATGTTCCAGTCGTGAGTGCGCCCCGTGCCGCCGAGCTGTTTTGTCGCCAGCGCAGGATTTCCGGAATCCAGCAGGAGCGCATCCACGTCGCCGGCCACCGATTCGGCCTCCGCCAACGCTTCCTCGCCCGTCACGTGAATGACCTGCACGATCGTCACGCCCGGCAGCAGCCTCCGCAGATCTGCGTACGTTCCGCGCACCAGCCGGTCGCATAACTGCAGAGTGGTGGTCCCACAGCGCCGTTGCTGCGCCACGATATCTGTCACGTCTTGATGACACGTCAGCAAAAAGGTAGCTATCCTTCCCGGCACCTGCGCCGCGATCTCCGCTATGAGTTCCTCATCGATGGGTCCCGGCCCACTCGGCATTCGCGAGACAAGGCCGATCGCCGACGCACCCAGGCGAATAGCGAGTCTCGCCTCTTCCATGTTCCCGATGCAGCAGATCTTTACGCGCGGTACAGGTGTCATGGGTGCCTAGCTCGCGACAGGGCAAGTTATCGCGGCTGCCCTCCCCTTGACCATTACCTCGAAGCCGGTACTGTTATCGCGGACTTCTCCCGAGACACTATCCGGCGCAGCTGTTCCGGCCCATTCCAGAACCATGCCCACAACGGCGGAGGAAAGTATGCTGCTGTCGATGAAACAGGTGCCATTGCTCTGCATGCTGTTACTTGTGCCGGCAACTTTGCTTGGCCAGGGCGTCACGACTTCGGCGATCAACGGTCTCGTCATCAGCCAGGATGGATCACCGCTAGCTGGCGCGACGGTTCTCGCCGTTCACTTGCCGAGCGGCACGCAATACCGGGCCACCGTCAGGTCCGGAGGAGCGTTCGGCATCCCGAATATGAGGATCGGCGGGCCGTATCGCGTGACCGCCACCATGATCGGATTTCAGCCGCGGAGCGAGGAGAACGTATTTCTGAGTCTCGGGCAGAACCATCGCATCGACTTTGGCCTCATACCTCAGGCTGTTACGCTCGAAGCGATGCGTGTCGTGGCAGAGCGTGATCCTGTGCTCAATGCCGGACGCACCGGTGCGGCCACGTTCATCGATCCTGCACTGGTGGCCACGATGCCGTCCGTCAAGCGCAGCACCCGCGATCTCACGCGACTCGATCCGCGGAGTGATGGCAACATGAGCTTCGGCGGGCGCAACTGGCTCTACAACAACATCTCCCTCGATGGATCCTACTTCAACAATCCATACGGACTGGACGATCCGGCCCCTGGCGGGCAGACCAATGCGGAGCCTGTTCCATTCGACGCGGTGGAGCAAGTGCAAGTCTCGTTGGCCCCGTTCGATGTGCGACAGGGAGGCTTCACGGGCGCGAACATAAACACCGTGACCAAGAGCGGGACAAACGAATTCCGCGGATCCGCATACTCGTTTCTTCGCAACGACGCCCTCCAGGGCAACAAGGTGAGTGGCTCCGATGTCATCGCAAACCCGGACCTCAGCTTCAATCAGTCGGGCCTTGCCCTGGGTGGACCCATTATCCGCGACAAGCTCTTCTTCTACCTGAACGGGGAGATCGAGCGAACCGATGATCCCGGCACCAATTTCGTCGCGCGCAGAGGAGCGCCGGGGTTCGGGATTTCAAGAGTGGAAGCCAGAATCATGGATTCCATTCGTACTCGCATGATGACGGAATACAACTACGATCCTGGCGCATACGAGGGATACATCCACGAAACCGACAACGACAAGTTACTTCTGAAGCTGGACTGGAACGTCAACTCAGATAATAATTTTACGATCCGGTACAACTACCTGGATGCCAAACGCGACCTGCCTCCTCACCCGTTCGTGCTCAGCTTCGGCAACACTGGTCGCGGGCCGAACGAGAGCAGTCTGCCCTTCCAGAACTCAGGCTACACAATCAGCAACAACCTGCACTCGGTGGCGCTGGAGCTGAACAGCCGGTCGACGCGTTTCGCCAACCGCTTCTTCGCGAGCTACAACCGCTTTCGGGACGCCCGAGACCCCTTCAGCGAAGACTTCCCGACAATCGAGATCGGGGAAGAGGGCGTCACCTACACGACGATCGGCCACGAGCCATTTTCCATTCACAATATTCTCGATCAGGACGTCCTGCAGTTCACCAACAACTTCGATCTTTTCCGAGGCAAGCACGTTTTTACCATTGGGGCGAACTTCGAGTCGTTCAGGTTCTTCAACTCCTTCAACATATTCCGGCACGGCGTATTCTTTTTCCCCGCACCGCCGACCAGCTTCGGCCAAACGTTCTCGTCCTTGGACGAGTTCTTTAATGCTACCGACCCCAACAATCCGGATCAGATTGACTTCAGAAGCCTGATCGGCACCGGATTGTTCAAGGGTGAGGACATCCACACGGGGCAGTTTTCTATTTACGGGCAAGACGAATTTTTGGTCACGCCGCGGTTCAATCTCACGTACGGGCTGCGGGTGGATTTCCCGATATACTTCACTAAGCCCGTGGACAACCCGTTCTCTCGAGGCTTGTCGGCGCTGGACGAAAATCGCGCGCCTGAAACGGTTGACCAGAGCCGCCTGCCGGGCAGTGATCCGTTGCTCTCCCCACGCGTGGGTTTCAACTGGAACGCGGTGGGCGAGCGTCGCACGCAACTGCGCGGCGGCACAGGCATTTTCACCGGTCGCGTGCCCTTCGTCTGGTTTGGCAACGTGATCTCGAACCCCGGAGCCAATCCGAATCTCTTTCCAACCGGGCCGGAGCGCCGAACCTCTGGCGACGCGACGCTTGCTCAGTCGTTCGACGTGAACGCGATGGTGCCGGATTTCAAGTGGCCACAGGTTTGGACCACCGACATCGCCGTCGACCAGCAGCTGCCTTGGAACATGCTTGGGACTCTCGAGTTGATCTACGGAAAGGACATCAACGCCGTGTTCATGCGGAATGCCGACCTGGTGGCACCTGTGCGAACACTCCCCGCGCCCGACGGCCGGCCGTTCTACGGCGGATTCGGAAACAACGAGCTGAATCCCGATTTCGGTGCCGGCATCTACGTAATCGACAACACCGATGACGGCTACTCCTTCAGCGCGACGGCTCAGCTCCGCAAGGCGTTTCCTTTCAACGCCAGGGCCGGCGTCGGCTACAGCTTCACTCACGCTAAGAACTCCTTGAAGTCCACGGAGATCGCGAGCGTATTGTGGCAGAACCAGCCCGTGCAGGGCGATCCAAACAATCCGGGCCTGAGCTATTCCGAGTTCGGTCAGAGACACCGCATAGTCGGTGATGCGACATACACCAAGGAATGGTCGCCGAATTACAAAACCCAGATCGGCATGTTTCTGGAAGTCGGGCAGGGCAACCGTTTCGGCGGCGCCGGGGGTAACCGGTACTCGTTCATTTACTCCGGGGACGTGAACGGCGATGGCCAGGGTGGAAACGACCTGATATACATCCCGAGGAGCCAGAGCGAGATCCAGTTGGTTTCTTTCGTCGACGCGAACGGCAATACTGTATCGGCGCAGGAACAATGGACTCGCCTCGACGCCTTCATCGAGCAGGACGACTATCTCCGCGAGCACCGCGGTCAGATCGCCGAGCGCTTCGGCGCACTGAACCCGTGGTTTACTTCCGTCGATTTACGGATCCTCCAGGACTTCGCAGTGGGAGCTGGCGGAAAGCGTCACGCCCTGCAGCTAAGCGTCGACGTCCTGAATGTCGGGAACTTACTGAGCTCGGACTGGGGAGTGCGCAAGGTGGCAAGCGTCGCCGCCACGTCGCCGCTCACAGTTACGCCATTAGTTGTGAACGGCGCGCCGGTCTTCAACTTCACCGGTCCAGCACAAACCTTCATCGACGACCCGAACCTGCTGTCGCGCTGGCGCGCACAGATCGGGTTGCGTTATCTATTCAACTAGCTCAGTTCCACACTGGAGATTCTAGAGAGGGCCCGGCAGTGCCGGGCCCTCTTTCTCGGCCTGCCTCACGCTGCCCCTAATTCGCTGGTGCAATGCGGGCAGCGCACAGCCCTGGCGTCGATGCTCTGGATGCAGTAGCGGCACTCCTTTGTGGGTGAACCTGGTTTCTCATCTGCCGGTTTCATGAAGGCCTTGCTCAGCCGCCATGCAACGAAACCGATGATAAGGAAATCCAGCACGGCACTCAGGAAATCACCGACCAGAAAGTTCACCCTTCCCACGCTGAACGTGGCGCCGCGCCAGTCACCGCCCGGTATGACAGCACCAACAATAGGCATGATCAGGTCGGCTACGGCTGCCGCCACCAATTTGGTGAGCGCCGTGCCGATGACCACAGCGATCGCCAGCGCTAAGACGTTTTCCTTTACTAGGAAGGCCCTGAATTCTTTTAACATGGGAAAGGCTAGGAATTAGGGATTGGGGATTAGGGATTAGGGATTAGGGAACTCAACCTAAGGGATGGCTCGAAGTTTAGCGAAGGAGCCCATTCCACGTTCCCTTCTCCCTAGTCCCTAATCCCTAATCCCTAATCCCTAATCCCTAATCCCCAATCCCTAGAATCTCGCTTCCAGATAAAGGTCCGCTCGGACGCTCCTAGATGGCCTTATTCCCTTGGCTATATCAAAGCGGATGAGACCATCCAGCAGCGACGCGCCCACACCCGCGCCGGTGACCGGCCGGCCTGGTCGACTCCAGTCGTCGCGGTCCACGGCCCAACCCAGGTCATAGAAGATCGTCGGACGCGCGGCTACAAAGCTGCTCCCCAACTCGGCACGACCAAGCCAGTACGCGTCGCCTGTGGCAACACCAGGCGTGTGGCCCCGGATGCTCTGCGAGCCGCCCAGGTACCATAGTCGTTGTGCGGGGACGTCCCCGGTAGACGTTCCGGCTCCACCTGTGATTGCCGCGTCGAGGTAACGACCCAGGCCGTGCGACAACGTGAGCTCCAACGAAGCTCGGCCAAAGTCGAAGCTCCCCGATCCACCCTCCGCACGCGCGTCCGCCAGCAGCCGCCAGCCGTGCGGATTCAGTCCCCACGAGCCAAGACCGCGCGTGGCTGCGCCGACTATACTTCCATCGGTCGCGTTGATGTTGTCAATGAATCGCACGTTGTTGATGGCCTTGGCGAGAGAAAACTGGGTCTCCACCTTGGCGTCGCTGTGCCGTTCGCCAAATAACCGCCAAGTCACTCCACCTCCGGAACCAAGCGTTCCCGACAACTCGGCGCCCCAGGCCCGGTAATAGAAGCCGTCATCCCGTCCGAAAAGCAGCGCTGACAGCGACCCACCCAGGCCGAGCGGATCACCACCGCTCCAGTCATTTGCCACGCCAAGACGACGGAAGATCCCAAGCTGCAGATTACGCTGGCCTCGACTCCGTCGGAGCGACAACTCTCCATTCGGTTGCCAGTCAGCAACGCCGACCCGCAACATGGCCTCAGCCGTCAGGCCTTGTCCAAGCACCTGTTCCACGGCAGCACCCGCCGAGAGTCCTTCGATGCGGTTGTATCGCACGAGGCCTCGTTCCAGGCCATAGTGCAGTACAGGCCGCTGTGGAGCGAACCCAGGGTACAGACCTTCCAGATCCTTCCGCAAATCGTCCCGCTCTTTCTCGCCGAACAGCTCTTCACCGGCATCAAATGGGGAGGGTGGCAGCTCGGGGGAATGGGCAAGCATATCGGCATCTTTTGGGACGCGGACAGCGACCTTGACGGCGCCATCGTAGCGAGTCTCATAATGCAGCGTCGCGTCACCATCGTCATACTGTCGTGACGCTTTGCTGCGCGTGGCTGCGGAATCCGTGTTAACGCTATCTGCGCTGTCGCCCACGGAATCCGCGACCGCTAGACTGTCGGTCGTGTCTGGAAGCGCGGCTACCAACACTTCCGGCACAACCGGCAAGCTGTCGCGACCGTTCACGGAGGTATACTTGAAGCTTTCCTCCAGCGCGAAGGGCACTCGCATGAAGCTCACCCGAGCGTGGCCCTCCGCAGCCTGTATTCTGGGCAGCCACCAGTGGCCGCCTTCTTCGCCCCGAATGAGTCCATATTCCACGGTGATGGACTCGATATTCGCAGTCATTGGTCGCAGCCAACGAGGAATTCCGTCGTCCCCACTCTCCTTGTCCTGCTCAGCCAACATGACGATGTCGAGCGGCTCGGACTGTCTATAGACCGCGCGAACCAGCTGAGCGCTTGCGAGGTCGAACCAGAATGACCCGACGATCAGGTTCCATTGGGGACGCCTGGCCCTCACCCGCAGTTCGCGGATCCTGATCCTCGTGCCATCCGGAAGCTCGAAAGTTGCGGAGTCCCCGCTCTGGTACTGATAGTAGGCCTCGGCGCCGGTAGCGAGAGGGTGCACTATCTCCCCTTCGTCGACCTCAACCTTTGATATTCCGCTTCCCACCCACAATGCCTCACGTCCAGGGAAGTACGGAATCGGCGTTGCCATGTCACTCAGCTCGCCCTGTAACTCCTCTTCCATCTCGCGCCTTCCCTCTCCCGTTGGAGGGGCTATGGGAACGGTGTTGCGAGCCCCGACCACGTCGATCCATACATTGGAGCCCCGTTGCCAGCGCACTCGCGCCGCGCTCTCGTGCCTGAACACGAGACGGTCACGTCCGATGCGCTTGAACCCCAGGCCAGCAGAGATTCGACGATACCCCATGGCATCATAGGCCAGGAGCGTTGAATCCTGTTGCAGCCGTGCGACTCGCGCGGTCTCCAGCATTTCCCGCGCGGACCCATCCCGGAACGCAGTTCTCAGATGCTCCGTGGTAATCGGCTCGCGCTTGGGCGCGCGCCTTTTTCTGTTTTTGACATCGGAGGCGCCAGCGTTGATGGTCACCGAAACACCGCGTTGGCGCCGCGCGGAGTCCGCGGCGGCGGAGTCGCCCTTGGTGACGTTGACTGATACCTGCAGCGCGAGTACGGCAGTGAGCAGCACGACCATGCGTGACCAGCCTGAGAGTGTGCAGCAGAACTACGGCTTGCGCGTAGCGCCGGTTTCGCCGATCGAGCTATCTTTGGTGTCCACTCCCGACTCCCGACCCGACCCCCATGCGAACTCTAGCCGCTCTCATGGCCGCGCTACTCGCCGCCAGCGTACCCGCCATGGCTCAGCAGCGCGATACGGCACCGCAAACCCCCACGCCCGCCACGCCCGTGGACTGGGACGCGATCTCCCGGGAGACCGTCCAGCTAATGTCCGACTACTTCAAGGTCAACACCTCGAATCCACCGGGCAACGAGATTGATGGCGCACTGTTCCTCAAGCGCATTCTCGAGCGCGAAGGATTCCAGGTGCAAATACTCGACTCGGCAGAGCTCGGACCCGGACGGCGCGCCAATCTCTACACTCGACTCAAGGGGAACGGTCCCAAGAAGGCGATCGCGCTCGTTCATCACATAGATGTGGTTCCGGCGACACCCAGTTTCTGGGACGTGGATCCATTTTCCGGTGCAATCAAGGACGGCTACATCTGGGGGAGAGGTGCGCTCGACATGAAAGGCGAGGGCATCGTGCACCTCATGGCCATGATAGCTCTCAAGCGAAGCGGTGTTCCGCTCACGCGCGACATCGTCTTCATCGCCAACGCCGATGAGGAGCTCGCGTCCACCGGCGCTATGGTCTTCGTCAACAAACATCCCGATCTACTCGGAGATGTGGAGTTCCTCATCACCGAAGGCGGCGACAATCCATTGTCTAATGGCAAGCTCGGCTACTACGGTGTTGGAGTAGCCGAGAAGCGCACCTTCTGGCAGCGCATCACAGTGAAGGGCGTACCCTCTCACGGGTCGCGGCCAACGAAACAGAACCCGGTGCCGCGGCTCATCGCCGCGCTCGACAAGATCGCGAAGTTCGAGACGCCGCTCCACGTGACCCCGGGTGTGGCGAAGTACTTTCGTGACATCGCGCGCAACTATGCCGGCGAGAAGCGCGCCTGGCTTGCCAACGTGTCCGCGGCCGTTAAAAATCCACGCGCGCGCTCTTGGATTCTGAGCGACGTCTACTGGAACGCGATTCTCAGGAACACCATCTCGCTTACGGTGCTCAGGGGCTCCGACAAGACCAACGTCATTCCGCCCGAAGCCTCGGCGGACATCGACATCCGGCTCCTGCCGGACCAGGATCCGGCCCGCGTGCTCGCGGAGCTCAAGCGAATCGTGAACGACTCTGCCGTGAAGTGGACGCCGCTGCTCGAGCCCAAGACACCGCTCGAGAATCCGATCGACACGGATCTGTTTCGCGCGATCGAGCGCGCGGCCCGGGAACGCGACCCGAGCGCTCTCGTGACTACGCCCATGCTTACTGGTGCCACCGATCGTCCAACATACCGCAAGCTCGGGATAATCACTTATGGGTTGGATCCGTTCAGGGTGGAGAGCAGCGAGTCACAGCGCGGTGTGCACGGCAACAACGAGCGCGTCTCGCTGGAGAACGCAGCCTTTGGAGTAAGATTCCTCTACGATATTCTGCGTTATGCGCAATGACACTGCGCTCGTCGTACGTGGTCTTCGCAAGGCGTACAAGGATGTGATAGCGGTCGCCGATCTCGACCTGGAGGTCAAGATCGGCGAGTGCTTCGGCCTGCTCGGCCCTAACGGAGCGGGCAAGACCACGACCATCGAGATTTGCGAGGGGCTTCTCGAGCCCGACAAGGGCGAAGTCGTACTGCTCGGCAGACGTTGGGACAAGGATGCTCGCGAGCTCAGGCAGCTCCTCGGCATTCAGCTTCAGGAAACCCAGTTGTCGGAGAAGCTGACCGTTTCAGAGACGGTGACGCTCTTTCGGAGCTTCTACCGCCGCGGCCGACCGGTGCCGGAAGTCATCGGAATGGTGCAGCTCGACGAAAAGCGAAACGCCCGCGTCGGACAGCTCTCCGGAGGACAGAAACAGCGGCTCGCGCTGGCCTGCGCACTCGTGAGCGACCCTGAGCTTCTTTTTCTGGATGAGCCCACGACCGGCCTCGATCCACAGGCCAGACGGCAGATATGGGAGCTAATCGAACGCTTCCGCGCCGAGGGACGCACGATCGTCCTGACCACGCACTACATGGAGGAAGCAGAGCGCCTATGTGACCGCGTGGCAATTGTGGACCACGGAAAGGTGATCGCGCTGGACACGCCCCGTTCTCTTGTCCAATCCTTGGGCTCGGAGCACGTCGTCGAATTCGCAACGGCTGACGGCGCGAACCTCGACACCGCCGCGCTTGGTTCACTTGACGGTGTACGTATGGCAACCCGAGAAAACGGGAGCTACCGCCTCCAGACCAGTGAGTTGCATCGGGCCGTGCCGGCTCTTCTGGCCCAGCTGGCAAGCCACGGTGTGGCACTCGCGGAGCTACGCACGCATTCGGCGACACTCGAGGATGTATTCGTCTCGCTCACAGGACGGGGCCTGAGGGACGACAAGTAACGATCAGTGACGGATGAATGATGAACAAGACGCATCATTGATCCTTAATCGTTTTACGGAAGGAGCCGGAACGCGCTCGCGTGTTGTGGACGGATTAACAAGAAGTGCCTGCGATCAGTGGTGAGTAAGCTCACTATTCCCAGTCGCTCTGCCGTCGCCGCGAAAGTTGCGTCGACGAATCCAATTGGTGTGTCTGCGTAGATCGCCATTATGTCCGCGGCCCGGTTAATGTCCTCGTCAAGCAGAGGCTCGACCGTGAACTCGCCGTTTGCGAGCGCGCGTGTGAATTCCAGTTCGGCGTGCGCGCCGATGCGGCGCTGAAGCAGGTATGTGAGCTCCGGTAGGACTGCCACCGGTACGCGAATCTCATCCGTTACGCGCTTCCACCAGCCTCGAACGCGGAGATGCCAGGCGTCATCGCGATCGATCAGGGCGTAGAGAGCGCCGGTGTCGGCCAGAATGGTCACTCGTGCGGGTCAGACCAGAGGAGCTCGTCGACGCCTTCGGAGACGTCGGACCTGCCGCTACCAAAGCGGCCGGCGATGCTCGGCAGGCCGGAGGCCGCGCCGCTTGGGCCGAGGATGTACGCGGCCAGCGCCTCGCGAACGACAGCGGCGAAACTCTTCCCCTCCTTCCGGGCGAACTGCTTCGCGCGGCGAAGAAGACTGCGTTCGAGAAATACGGTGGTTCTGTCCATACCATATATATTACACATGATATATTACACGCGCAAGAGGACCCATCCGGCAGGAGGAGTGTCATCTTGTGCCCGCGTCGGCCCCACCTGATAATGGAGCTCATGGATCCGCTCATACAGCTCACGCTTGTGAGACTTCGCGAATTCTGGCGTGAGCCGGAGGCTGTGTTCTGGGTGTTTGTCTTCCCGATCCTGCTGGCGGCGGGCCTGGGACTCGCATTCCGCAACCGACCCGCCGAGGTGAGTACGATCGCGGTCGTGTCGGGAGCACATGGGTCCGATGAGCTCGTTCGCGCGCTCAAAATGAACCGCGCGCTGACCGTGAGCGTGTTGGACAGTGCGGAGGCAGCCCGTCGCTTGCGAACCGGTCAGGTGGCGCTAGTGGCCTCTTCCGGCGCGTCGGGATCGGTAGAGTACCGCTACGACGACACGAGGCCCGAGGCGCGCACGGCGCGAATGGAGGTGGACGCTGCTGTTCAGCGTGCCGCCGGACGCGGCGATCCGGTTACCGTGACCGAGCGTCAGGTGCGCGAGCCAGGGTCCCGATACATAGACTTCGTCATCCCCGGGCTGCTCGGCATGAATCTGATGGGCAGCGGAATCTGGGGAATCGGTTTCGGCATCGTGGACGCGCGGAAAAAGAAGCTCCTCAAGCGACTGGTGGCCACGCCGATGTCGAAAGCTCAATACCTGCTCAGCTTCATGCTGTCCAGGCTTACACTTCTGGTAGTCGAAGTGGCAACCCTTGTGGGTTTCGGCGCCTTGGTCTTCGGCGTTCCACTGCGAGGCTCCCTGGTCGAGCTGGGAGTGGTCTGTTTCGTCGCGTCGCTATCCTTCGGGGCACTCGGTCTGCTCGTGGCATCCCGCGTGCGAACGATGGAAGGCGCCTCGGGGCTCATGAACCTGGTCATGCTGCCCATGTGGATATGCTCGGGCGTCTTCTTTTCCGCCTCGAACTTCCCGGCAGCCATCCAGCCGTTCGTGCAGGCGCTACCTCTCACGGCCGTGAACGATGCACTGCGTGCGAACATGCTCGAGGGAGCCAACCTGTCGGCCATCGGCGGCGAAATGGGCGTGATCGCGGCCTGGCTTACGGTGAGCTTTGTTCTCGCGCTCCGATTGTTCAGGTGGCGTTAGTCGGGAGTCGGGAGTCGGGAGTCTTCACACGGTCTCGTCTCTCTGGACGCAGAATCCGCTCGTCGTTTCCAGGTCGTAGGGGCCTGTCCCGCTCGACTGCCAGCGATGGGGTTTGGCTGGTGGATCATTGCTTCACGCCCGCGTCGGGAAATATCCCTTGCGCAATTCTCGTGCGGTATGCAGATGCTGCGGTAGGGGTGTGGCGGAGAGTTGACTGCCTGCCATCGATCTCCACTGACGGTAACCTCGCATGCAGCGATCGCTCTTCGAACTTCCCAGGAGCCTGAACACTCGTGTCATCACCCGGCGGGCCGAGTTTGATTCGCTCCTGGTAGGGTACCAGACTCTGCGGGCGATTTCCTGTGCCGCGTCCCGGTAATTGACTAAGTCTATGGACTAAGTTATATTCGCACCACGCTGGCGACTATCCACGACTACTATGATAGTGAACATTCATTACGCAAAGACGCACCTCTCCAAGCTGCTTGAACGCGTGCGCCGAGGCTCCGAGATAACGATCGCTAAAGCCGGAAAGCCTGTCGCCAAGCTGGTTCCACTCGCGCCCAGCACCCCGCGCACTCCTGGCGGGTTCGCATTCCGGATCGGCAACGAATTTTTCGAGCCGCTGCCGGAAGATGATCTCCGCTCCTGGGAGTGATGCGAGTTCTACTCGACACGCATGCGCTCATCTGGTGGCTTGATGACGACCCCCGCCTAACCGAAGTAGCCAGAGCGCATATCGCCGACGAGAAGACGACCGTTTGCGTGAGCAGTGCCTCGGCGTGGGAGATGGCGACTAAGGTTCGCATCGGCAAACTTCGCGATCCGGAGAACGCGGTACCGAGGCTGGTCTCCATCCTTCGTGAGAGAGGGATGGTGGAATTGCCTGTTACAGTCGCTCACGCCGTGGAAGCTGGACTTCTCAAAGGCGAGCACCGCGATCCTTTCGATCGGATGCTGGTGGCGCAGAGTCGCATCGAACGGATGGCCGTCATCACGTCTGATTCAGTTTTTAGCGACTATGGGGTAAAAGTCATCTGGTAAGACCACACGACCTTGGTGGACCGCGAAGAGATCCGCAACCGTCAGACAAACGATCCGTTCGATCAGTTCCGATCAGTTCCGATCAGTTCCGATCAGTTCCGATCCGCAGCATCAGTGTAACCCTGCGTCCTTGATGCCAGCTAAGCGCACTTCGTCCCGAACTACCGGGACACGCGTGACAGGAGCAGGTCCCGCACACGTCCCATTCCAAAGCTCATCCCGCTGACTTTCCCGGTATTATCGCGCCTGAACAACACGAGCCCGAGTTGCTGGGCGGTGAACGCGTCGGTGTAGGCCGGCGTGAGAGTCATGGCGACATCCGGCCGGCGACGAAGGACAAGCTTGCCATCCTTCTCCACTACTGTATAGGTAACCTCTGCTTCGTCGCTGTAGTATTCTCCGGTGTAGCCCGCCAGGCGCAGATTGCTGGGTGTAGCGGCGACACGCACGGCCGTCACCGTGTCCCCGTCACTTGTCACGATCCGCAGCACTGACGGTGCCCTCGCGGAACTCAGGTCGAACGTAGCATGGGTCAGACCCGTCGCGCTTCTGAAGCGCAGCGCCGAGAGGGGCAGCAGCTCACCACCGCCCTCCACTCGCAGACTGCTATCGGTCGCGACAATGCGATACGGTTCGTTCGTGAGCACATTGCGATAAACTCCCGCTCGGGCCGCGAGCTCCGCCGCCGCTACGCGGATCGTGGAGTCCAGGCGGGATGCCGTCGCGGCTCTTGCCATAACATCGCCCAGAAAAATGTCGGCGACCCGGTGTGCCAGCTCAACAGAGTTGGCGCTCCCGTGGTTGCAGAGCACCGCCACGGAGAGGCGTTGTTGAGGATACCTCGCCAGAAAGGCGCGATACCCTGCGGTGGCGCCACTATGGCTCACCTCCGGAATTGCCTTGTATGAGGCTACCACTAATCCCAGCGCATAGGTATGATCGCGGCCATTGTTGAGACGCGCGCGCCGCTGCAGTTCATCAAAAAAATGTTGGCCGCCCACCTTGAGGTGAGTGAAGTTCTCATTCCACAGCAACAGGTCGCCCACGGTTGTGAGGAGTCCGCCGTTTCCGTGCACGTTCTCGAACGGCATGTCAAGGCGAATTCCGCCCGCTCCGCTTGAGTAGGCCGTCGCGCGATTCTTCACTACTCGCGTGAAGTCGTCACGCCACTGCGTGCTCTTCATACCAAGCGGCTCGAAGATATTCTTCTTCGTAAACTCGGCGAACGACTGACCGCTGACGCGCTCCACGATTATCGCAGCCAGATTGTAGCCGGTGTTGCTGTACGAGTATTCGGAACCGGGCGGGAAGTTGAGCGACTTCTGCCGGCTCACGACATCCAGCACGTGGGCGTGAGTATGCACTCGGGAGCCGCGGGGCCAGCCAGCCGCGCCCACCACGGTCCCCCAGTCGCGCAATCCGCTTGTGTGGTTGAGCATGTGCCTGATGGTTACCGGCGTACCGTAATCGGGAAGTTCGGGAACGTATTTCCGCGCGAGGTCATCCAGGGACAGCTTGCCCTGCTCGGCCAGCAGCACGATTGCCGCGGCGGTGAACTGCTTGGCGACCGATCCAGCCTCGAACACTGTGGCTGGTGTATTGGCCACACCGTATTCCAGGTTGGCCATCCCATATGCGCGGGACACTGCCGTTCGGCCATTCTGCCCAACGCCAACGGCACAACCCGGCGATTCCATTGACGAGAATCGAGCGAAGATACTGTCAACGCGGGCAGTTGGGTCGCCGAGCGAGCTCTTGCTCGTCTGCGCGTCGACGGCCGATGCGAAGACGAGCGCCAATGACGCCAGGATGGGTGTTCGCAACATTGCAATTAAGGGGCGAAAGTGAGAAGTCCCTGCGACAATCGCCTTACCTTGCGCGTTGCGGTGCCATGCAGCAAGTGCCCGCTGGATACGTGTCCTGAACCGCTCCCCGACTCCCGACTCCCGACCCTAGTCCCCCGCCACGGGCAGTTCCGCCGTCATTTGCCGCGGCTTGAACCCGAGCACCCGCGCAAACCACGACCGCGCGTCATCCATGATTTCGTAAAATGTCGGAATCACCAGCAGCGTCAACAACGTAGATGTGATCACGCCGCCGATTACAGCGATACCCAGCGGCGACCGGAACTGCGCGCCCTCACCTCGACCCAGCGCCACAGGGATCATTCCCGCAATCAGCGCGAACGTCGTCATGAGAATGGGACGCAACCTTATCGCGCCCGCTTCGATCAGTGCCTCGCGCAGCGGCATACCCTCCTTCTCCCGCGCCCACTTGGCGAAGTCGATCAGCAATATCGCGTTCTTGGCCACGATGCCCATGAGCAGTATCACTCCGATCAGGCTCATGATGTTGATCGTGTTCCCGGTGAGCGCCAGACTCAGCATCACGCCGATCAGCGAAAGTGGAAGCGAGACTAGAATGGCCAGAGGATCCAGGAACGATCCGAACTGCACCACCAATATCAGATACATGAGCAGCACTGCTATTCCCAGCGCGGCGAAGATATTCCCGAATACCTCGGCCTGACTCTCCACCTCTCCGCCCTGAGTGAGGCGCACTCCATCCGGAAGCTGAAGTCCTTCTACACGCGTATTGATGTCCGTCATAACTTCGCTAAGAGACCGACCCTGCGTGTTGGCCTGCACGGTTACCACTTTCTCGCGGTCCAGATGATTGATCTGAGCCGGTCCAACGCTCTGCTCGATTCTCGCGACCTGACTGAGGGGAATCGTCGCTCCAGTTCCGTTCGGGCCGGCGACAACCAGAGGCAAGCTCTGCAGATCGGAAACACGCTCCCGCGCCTCGGGTGTCAGGCGAACCACCACGTCGCGCGTTTCGCCTGAGGGATCCACCCAGTCACCCGCATCGATTCCCGCGAAGGCGGGCCGCAACGACTGAGCAACCTGCCCGACAGTCACACCGAGCGACCCGGCGAGCCCCCGATCCAGTTGCACGTCCAGCTCAGGCTTCTGACCTTTGCTCGAGAGACCGATGTCCACCGCGTTTGGCACCTGCTTCACTTCGTTCATCACCATTTCCGCCGCGCGGTTCAGGTCTTCCGTGTTCTTTCCGCGAAGCTGTAGCTGGATCTGTTTCTGATTTCCTCCGAAGTCGCTCGTGAACACCGACGCGGTCACGCCGCCAACGCGCTTCACCTCACCGCGGACCGTCTGCGCAAGATCTTCCGCGTGTATGCTGCGCTGGTCCCTGTCGGTAAGCCGCACGAAGATGCTGCCGGCGTCTACCGTCCCGGATTCGCCGCCGCCCAACGTCGCGAAGATGTACTTGACCTCAGGATGTGCCGCGATAAGGCGCCGGACCTCTTCAGCCTTGAGGCGCATGTAGTCCAGGTTCGATCCCGGAGGTGTCTCGAGGGCAACTGTGAACTCAGAGTTGTCCTCCCTGGGGAAGAAGCTGGCCCCGACGAGATTCATCATGGGCATGGCGAGCGCCAACACAAACGATGCAACCGCAATGCCGACCATCGCGAGCCTGTGATCCAGCGCCCAAGCGATCAACCGTCTGTAGCGGCCGGCCAGAGCGTTGAACCAGTGATTGAACTTGTCGAGCTTCTTCGTGATCCAGCGCTTCTTGTGCTCCGGCACGTGCGGGTCCGGCCAGTACGCCGAGAGCATCGGGTCAAGCGAGAACGAGACAAAAAGCGAAACGAGCACGGAACACGCGATCGTTAGCGCGAACGGCTTGAACCACTGACCGGACACGCCCTGCATGAACGCCACCGGCACGAACACGGCCACGATGGAGAACGTCGTCGCCGCTACCGCGAGGCCGATCTCATCCGTCCCCTCACGGGCCGCCGTGAAATGATCTTTCCCCTTCTCCACGTGCCTGACGATGTTCTCGCGAACCACGATGGCGTCGTCTATCAGTATCCCGATCGCGAGCGAGAGTCCCATGAGAGACATGGTCTCGAGCTTGAAGCCCAGCGCCCACACCGCGATGAACGATGCAAGCACAGAAACGGGCAGCGCGAGACCGGTGATGACCGTCGAGCGCCAGGAATTTAGGAAGAGAAAAACCACGAGCACGGTGAGAACCGCGCCTAGTATCAGCGACTCCTCGACCGTGGCAATGGAGTTGTCGACGCGCGTACCCGCATCCCGCATGAGCTCCAGCTTGACCCCGGCTGGCAAGGTCGCGCGCAAGGCATCCACCTTGTCGCGAATCTTGTCGGCCACCGCCGTCGTGCTGTAGCCCTTGGTCTTCGTCATCGTGATTCCTACCGCATCCTCACCGTTGTACAGGGCGAGCGACCGCTGCTCTTCAGTGCCGTCCAATACTTCCGCCACCTGGCCGAGCCGGATCACCTGTCCGCCGCGCTCCGCCACTACCAGTTGCGCGAAATCGGCAGGCCCTTCCAGCCGGCCCTTGAGCCTGATGGTCCGCTCGTCCAGAGACCCATTCAGCCGGCCCACCGGCACTGCCAGGTTCTGGGCGCCTAGCGCCTGCACAACCTCGCTCACGCCCACGCCCGAGGCCTGCAGCGCCTGCGGCCGAAGTTGCACCGTGAGCTCCCGGTCCACGTTCCCGATTACAGCCACCTGTGACACGCCGGCGATCGAGCGCAGCTCGCGCGTGATTCCGGGGTCGGCGATACGCGTCAGCTCAGCCGGCGACAACGTGCTCGACGTCAGCGAGAGCGTGATGATCGGGAAATCGTTCGGGCTGAATCGCCGGAGTATGGGCTCTTCCATCTCCGGTGGAAGATCGGCGCGAATCGCCGAGATTCCGTCGCGGATATCCTGAGTCGCTTCCTTCAGGTCCTTGTCGTAAACGAAAACCGTGATTATCTGAGCGTAGCCGTCCCGCGCCTCCCCGAAGACCTGGTCCACACCGCTGATGCCCTGGATGGCTTCTTCCACAGGCTCGAGTATCTCTCGCTCCACCTGATCCGGTGATGCGCCAGGATAGATTATCGCCGTAAAAACGATAGGCTCGGCGACGTCGGGAAACTCGTCGGTTTGCAGCCGCCACAGCGCGAAGAGACCGAAAGTGGCCAGCGCCACCATCGACACGACGGTGACGAGCGGCCGTTTGATTGCGAAATCTGAAATGAACATTATGTCGTTCCTTCTATTGGCTTGGCGTCGAAGCGCGATCCGCGGGCTCGCTCACCTTGATGCGAGTGCCGGCACTCATTCCCTGAGCTGAGCCAACGAGCACGGTATCTCCCGCGGTGAGGCCGGAGCGGATTTCCACGCGCTCGGTAGCCGAATCCTTCAGTCCGAGCTGCACTGCAACGTGCTCGACGCTCCCGCCTCTCACGCGTCGCACAGCCGGCGCCAGTCCGCGCTCGTCCACCGCGGATGCGGGCACCAGTATTCCGGTGCGAGTCTCGGTCGCCACTCTGCCCTCGGCGAACAGTCCACCCACAAGGGTGCCCTCGGTATTCGGTATCTGGACGTAAACACGTACCTGCCGGGTAGCGGGGTCGGCAACGGGATTCACTCGCTCCACGCGCCCAGTGATGACGCGGCCGGGATAACCAGTGACCGTGAACTCTACCGGTGCGCCCGGGCGAACCGACGAAAGCGCCTCGGATGGCACCGATCCTTCCAGCCGCATGCTCGACGGATCCACCACGGTGAACAGTTCTCCACCAAGCTGAACGACGTCACCCGCGCTCACCTGGCGCTCGCTCACCACCCCCGAGAACGGAGCACGCACCTGCGTCTTCGCAAGCAGTTTCTCCGCCTGCGTGAAGCGCGCCCTCGCATCTGCGAGCTGTGATTCGGCGCTCATCACGTTCCACCTCGCCTGCTCGAGGTCCCGCTCAGCCACCGCACCGGCCGCAGCGAGAGATGTGGAACGCTCGGCATTGCGACGCGCTACAACCTCGGCCTGCTCAGCGGTGCGCACGCCCGATCGCGCCGACAGGTAGCTGTCGCGAAGAGCGGCATCGTCCAATCGTGCGAGCACCTGGCCGCGGCTCACACGCTGGCCCTTCTCGACGTTCGTCTGCAGTACGGCGCCGCTCACTTCCGCACGGACGGTCGCCTCGAGCTCAGGCGCCAGCGAGCCCGAGATCGCGGGCCCGATCTGTATCGCCCCGTTCTCGGCGATGGCGATGTTCTCCGGGCCAACGGTTACGGCTTCCTGCGCTCGGCTCGCCGCTTCCGCCTCTCCGCCTCCCTTGTTGCACGCGCCGAGGGCGACTATAGCAGCCGCCGCCAGTACCGTTGCACCTCGTGCCGTCAACGCGTGAGAGCGCGCGCCCTTCGTGTACCCGTTCATGGTGTAACTCCAGTTTGGCTTGCCTGAACCTGACCGGCCGCTTGCTGCGGTCGCTGTCTCTGCGGTGGCGCTGATTGCCTGCTGTCTTGCTGCGCCGGCTGCGATCCGAACCCACCAGCGGACTGCGCTCCGAACGCGCCGATTGGAAGATCGCGTATCAAGGCCAGGCGCATCCTTGCAACCTGATAGTTACGCGCCGCCAGCGCGCGGTTGGCCTGCGCCTGTTGAAGGAGAATGCGGGAATCGCTGATCTCCGTCTGGGTGGAGATTCCCTCCCGATACCGCAGCTCCGCGATCGTGTAAGCGCGCGACGCCTGCTCTACCGTGCCAAGGCTGGATTCCCACTCGGCGGCAGCTGATTCCAGCCGCGCGAATGCGCTTCTGGTATCGAGAGATGCGAGCTCGCGCACCTGCTGCAGTTGCGCCTTCGCTTCTTCCAGGCTGCCACGAGCTACCAGCTCGTCACCGCGGATTCTGCCGCCCGTGAAAATCGGTAGCTGTATCCCCACGCCCACAGTCCAGTTGTTGAGGAAATCATTCCAGCTCGGAAAGCCTGACACGGGATAGCCTACTTTCCCGTAGCTCGACGTGAGCGACACCGCGGGAATTCGCTGGCTGCGCGCGATCGTGACGGCGCTCTCCTGCACACGCACTCCCTCAGCCGCCTGCCGCACCGGTGCACGTTGGTCCGTTGCCGTATCCGCCTTCTGTGTCGCAGTGACCCCGCTCTCCAAGGCCACTGCGGCTACGTTAGTAGGACCAACGGGTGTGGAGTCCCCGAGATCTGTGGTCAGGATCAGGTTCTCTTCCACCGGCACGTTGAGCAGCTGCTTGAGCCGCATGTATGCGAGATCGCGATCTGTGCGGCGCTGTATGGCGATCGGACGCTGATTGTCGCGAGTTACCTGCGCGCGCAGAAGCTCGAATTCCGGCTGGTTCCCCACCTGCCGCGCGAGCTGAGTCTGGACGAGCGTGGTCTCCGCCTGTTGCAACGTGGCATTCGCTATCGTCACCAGACGGTCGCTGAGCACCGCGTCGTAGTACGCTTCGGCAACAGTGAGCATGGTCTGCGCTCGCGCCGAAGCAAATGAGATATCTGCTACATTCTTTCCGGCGTTGGCTGCGCGGCGTTGCGCGACCAGACGGCCACCGGTGAACAGCGTCTGAGATGCGGTAAGCCCCAAGCGGAACTCATTCTCGCGGCCGAACGGAAGATTACTGAAGTCGAGGCCACCGCCCGCCGAGCATCCGAGCGCGGCGAAGAGCGAATCGACTCGCTGGTCCAGTGGGAGCGACGGGTTAGGTAGAAAGCTGTTGCACGAACGTGGCGGGGTGGTGGTGTCCGGTTGGCTCAACACGTCGAACTGTGACTCGAGAGTCTTGGTATACAGTGCCGAGCCGAATACCTGTGGCAGAAACTCGCTTCGCGCGCGGTACAGTTCGCCACGGGCACGAGTAATGCCGGCGCGCGCGATGGCTATGTCTTCACTGGTGGCTTCCGCTGCGCGAAGGGCATCGTCGAGAGACACCTGGCGCGCGGGTCGCACGTCCTGTGCCTCCACCTTGGTCGCTGCGGCGCCGATTGTCAGTGCAAGCGCTGCAAGGGCGCGCAGCATGTGCAGCGGGGAGGGAGACTTCCTCTTCATTTTCCTTCCTTGTTTCGGTTTCTGAGCGTTCCAGCCTTACGCGCGGACTGCTCTCGTCGTTTCATTCGCGCTTTCTCCGATGTCCACTCCAATTCCGCGCAGGAAGAGACGGACGAACTGCGCTACGGTTTCGTCTTGCGAGTGTGCATACATCTGTGGCATTACATCACGGCTCAGGGCATCAGCGAAGAGGGCGCCCATGAGTAGCGCCGACGCAGCCTGAGGAGAAAAAGTGGCGCGCGCAATGCCAAGGTCGCAGAGGCGTGTGATGTAAGTGCCGAGCTGGCGAGACGACATCGCGGGGCATCTCGATGCGTGTTCGATGATCTCTGGATGTTCTTCCAACTCGCCCATCACAGTGCGTATGAGAGAGCGCGTAGTGGAGAGATGCTGGAGACGGGACTGACACCATTCAGTCAGCTCGCTGACGGGATCTTCAGGGTTCTCGGGCAGGCTCGCAAACTCGGCGCGCTGGCCCGCGCAGGCGATGGCCGCCTGGATGAGCGAGTCTTTGGAACCGAACTGCCGGAAGAGCGTGACCTCGTTGACGCCAGCTTCCTGAGCTATTCGGCGAGTAGTAGCGCCGCGGTAGCCGGTTTCCGCATAAACTCGCGCCGCAGCTTCAAGGAGCTTGTCTTTGATTTGCATTAGTGGCAACCTAGGCCACGAAGTCAATGAAAGCAAGTAGGTACACGCTTGTTACACAATATTTACGTCGTCGGCCCTAGCTTCACGGGTTGACAGCCGAAGGATCCTCGCGTCTTGCGTTATGTAGACGAAATTGTAGACTAATACGTCTACAAACACCCTTGACTCAGGCGGGTATCCCCAGTGACCGATAATCCGGGAAGTGCACGCTCCACTACTGTTCGGATCTCCCTGGAGGATCGTGAGATCCTGACCGCCCTCGCCATTCAGCTAGGAAAGTCCCAGCAGGATGTGCTGCACGATGCGCTGGCACTTTTCAGGCGCGAGCGCTTGCTGGACTCCATGAACGAGGGGTTTGCCGCGCTCCGAGGCGACTGGGGGAGTGGGCCAGCCAGACGCATGGAGCGGGAAGACTGGGACGCTACCCAATCTGATGGCTTCAGCTCCGGGATCTGATGCGCGTTGAGGGAGGCCGGCCGTCCCGCGGCGAGATCTGGCTGATCGGCCTGCAAAGGGCCGCGAAGTCCGACGGAAACACGCAGCGGACCGCCCTCGTGCTCTCCGTGAACGAGCTGAACCATGGGCCCGCAGAGCTGGCGATCGTGGCGCCAATTTCCGAGCGCGACTACAGGATCGCTACCCACGTGCCGGTGGCGCAATCGCCATCGACGACATCGACGCGGAGCTATGTGCTCTGCGAGGACCTGAGATCCGTCTCCACCCGTCGTTTTTTGGAAAGGCTCGGCGTCGTCGACGAGCAGACTATGCGCGATGTGATCTACACCGTGAGTGTGCTGTTAGGTCACGCGTGATCCGTGCTAGTCGTCGCGCTTGAGATCGTTAAGCAATCCCCAAGTTAGTCCGATAACCGGTATCGTCAGGAAGAACCACCATGTGACCGCTCCATAAAGCGGCATGTACGGGAAGCCGGTTCTGTGCGAAAGCCTGGTGTCATTGAACAACAGAATCGCCGCGGCCAGAATGCCGAGCGATACGAGCCACAGCACTGCTATGATCAGAACACGACCGCGGCGCTTGGACATTGAAATCTCACCACGATTAATGCAGGGTTCAGAACGCTGACAACTTCAAAAGTGTAGCACGATCCTGAGTTCATCACCAGCCCTTTGATACATCCCCCCACAACTAACTACTTTGCCACGGATTACGCGGATTAACGCTGATAAGACAGGCGCTACATTTAGAAGACAACACTTACAGAGAGTATCCGTGGCTATCCGTAGAATCCGTGGCGTCTTTTGCAGTGCGGGCAGATCGCTCCTCTCTGAACAGCATCTGATCCGACCAATCCGTCCGTAATATCCGGAAGACCCTTCGTCATTGATGCCAGCTTCCCCGCCGGCCCCCCTGCCTCCTGGTCCCAAGCCCCGTTACTTTGGCGAGCACGTCGTCGCACTCGCCCGCGACCGCCTGGGATTCTTACGCAAGCTCGCCCGAGATCATGGGGACATAGCGCATGTGCGAATCGGTCCGGGAAATCTGGTTCTCCTGAACCACCCGGATCTCATCCGAGATGTTCTCGTCACACACAATCGCAACTTCGTCAAGGGACGCGGCCTCCAGCGCGCGCGCAAGTTACTTGGCGACGGTCTGCTCACGAGCGAGGGAGAGCGCCACCTCCGGCAGAGGCGTCTCGCACAACCCGCTTTTCACCGCGAGCGCATCACCGCTTATGGCGCGATCATGTCGGAGTACGCCGAGCGCGCCGGCGCGCGCTGGTCCGATAGCGCAGTGCTGGACCTTGCGACCGAGATGGCTCGTCTCACCCTGGGAATAGCGGGCAAGACTCTCTTTGATTCGGACGTGGAGGAGGAGGCAAGCGAGATCGGTGAAGCACTCACCGACGCTCTCAAACTCTTCAGTATTGCCGTGCTCCCGTTCTCCGAGCTGATGGATCGCTTACCCCTGCCCTGGACCATCCGCTTCAATCGGGCGCGAGCTCGGCTGGACACCATCATATATCGAATCATAGCGGAGCGTCGCGCGCACGGAGGCGACCGTGGCGACCTGCTGTCGATGCTGATGCTCGCACGCGACGGAGAGGGCGATGGTACAGGCATGACCGACGAGCAGATACGTGACGAGGTAATGACGCTCCTGCTCGCCGGCCACGAAACCACTGCCAACGCGCTTGCGTGGACGTGGTATCTCCTGGCGCGCAATCCCGAGCAGGAAGCGCGTCTTCACGTCGAGCTCCTTCAGGTGCTAGGCGGTCGTGCTCCCACGGTTGAGGACGTTCCGCGTCTCGCCTATACGCGGATGGTTCTGGCCGAGTCGATGCGCTTATATCCTCCGGCTTGGGTTGTGGGTTACCAGGCGCTTGCCGATCAACCTCTGGGTGACTTCGTCGTGCCGACGCGCTCGTTCGTCCTGATGAGCCCATTCATCATGCATCGCGACGAGCGCTACTATCCGGACCCCGAGCGTTTCGATCCCGAACGTTGGACGCCCGAAGCGCAACAGAGCCGGCCGCGTTTCGGGTATTTTCCATTTGGCGGCGGACCTCGCCAGTGCATTGGCGAGCAGTTCGCCTGGATGGAGGGAATCATCATCATCGCGACGCTCGCTCAGCGTTGGAGGTTCCATCTCGCGGCCGGCCACGTGGTGGAACCTAAGGCCATTTTCACCCTTCGTCCTCGCGGCGGCATGCCGATGCGAGCCGAGCGCAGAGCACGATAACCTAGCTGGAGCGGATCATGATCGCACGACCTGAAACGAATGAGTTCGCGCCTTACTACCACAAGTACGTTCAGCTCGTGCCCGATGGCGACATTCTCGGCATTCTCGAGAGGCAGATCAGCGAGACCACCGAGCTCCTAGGCGGCCTGAGCGAGAGCAAAGCGGAGAGCACGTATGAGCCAGGCAAGTGGACCATCAAGGAGGTTGTCGGACATATGGCCGATACCGAGCGCGTGATGACATTTCGCGCGCTCTGGTTCGCCCGGAACGATCCCAATCCATTGCCGGGCTTCGAGCAGGATGACTGGATGCGCGCAGCGAACATCGGCGCTCGCCGTTTCAAAGATCTTGTTGCCGAGCTCAGGGACGTGCGCGGAGCAACCCTTCCGCTATTTCGCGGCTTCGACCCAAGCACCCTGCTGAGACGCGGCACCGCCAGCGGGGTGGAGTTCACCGTGCGGTCACTGGCCTATATCGTGGCGGGTCACGAGCGGCATCACCTGAACGTACTGCGCGAGCGTTATCTCACATGACCATCCGTCCGGGCTAATCGGGCGCCCACGCGACACGCATCTACCGACTCGCTATTCTCCGCTTTCTCACACAACGCTGCTCGCTCGCTGTTGACGCTCTCGAGTGTCGCGATCTGTTCACCTACAGCCTCGTAGCATTTCAGCTTGCTCTGGGAGCCCGCGACCTTACGGCAGAGAGCAAAACCCGGATCGGCCCTGGCAGTCCAATCGATAAGGCTCTTGGCAGCACCGAAATAACACCAGCGTTGGTAGCGCTCACTTCCGAGAGAGCAAAGCCGGTTCGACTCGTCCGGGTCCTCGCGGGCATAGGCAGTGATGTCACGACCTAGGCTCTGATAGCACGCCGGGCGGCTCCCGCGGGGTGCGCGGTCGCAGCTGCGGGCGGCACCAGCGATGTCGCCACCATTCAGATGCAGTATAGCCGACGTCTGGATCAGATAGCAGGCACTAAGGTATTTCTGCGCGACGATAGAGCATGGGTAGAGCGGGTCAGTGGGATCCAGGGGCCGAAAAGAATGCGTGCCAGTCGCGCGCACGCTCCCGATGGACGAATCAGTCCCAGTCGCGCCTTGGTCATGCGTTGCGTGGCGCCGCGCGACGAGTCGCGACGCCGGGTGGTGTGGCGCGATCGCGTGCATGATGTTCTCCATGAACGCGCCGCCGTAACAAGACTCGCGTTCCCATCGGTCGGCGATGAAATCGCAGGCAGTCAGCGCGCGCGGCAGGTCATGGTCGTAAAACATGTTCAGACCGTGCCCCATCCCATGCAGGCATTGAAAGAACAACCAGCGGCTGTCGCTCTTATACGCCTGGCACAATGCGTTGACTGAATTCCCGTCAATGCTGCTCATGTCATCGAGGAACGCCTGGATGACCCCGTGGTAGCAACCCGAGGCAAATATGGCAGAGCAATACGCGAACATGGTATCAGGGTTCTGGGTCAGCCTGTATGCCTCAATCCCGATTCCGTGTGCGAAGACATGGCCTTCGCGCTCCACGTCCTGATCCAGTTGAGCCATCGCCTGCAGCGTTGCGAGAGTTCCCTTCAGACCAGATGTTGCGAGCCGATCGGTCAGCGATTTCTCGTAGCAGGCGTGCTTGTCCCTGGCCTGCTTTCTTGCACACTCTGACACCATGACCTGCGCCGCACTCACAGACTTTCGCCCAGACGGTGCTCTCTGAATCGCAGTCGGCGAGCTCGCGGCATTTGCAGGTGGAGAGTAAAGAACCACATCCGCCGCCACTGAAAGGCAGACGGCCGCGACGCCAACAGCCGCGCGGACAATCGCTGTCTCAAGTAGCCGCGAAATCGGTGTAACGTCCATCAGGCTCCGCCAGCCGCTAGTGGGGGCGAGGACGGAGGAGGAGGAGGAGGCGGCGGTCCCGGAGGAGGTGGTGGTGGTGGTGGTGGT
>JBHENQ010000120.1:0-20947 GCA_046261975.1 Gemmatimonadaceae bacterium
AAAATGCTGTCGGCAGTCTGGCGCGCGACGGCCTGCAGCTTTTTCTCTTCGTCGTCTTCCAGCATTACCTGCCGGATATCATTTCCGCCGCGAGGGCGGTGCCGCGCACACGCGCCTCGATCTTGGCGAAAGCTGTGTCGCGGCTCGTCGACGTATCGTCGCTGAACGGCGCGAAGCCGCAGTCGTCCGTAGACCCAAGCTGCTCTATTGGGATGTATTCGGCCGCCTTGAGCACCCGGTCTCGTACCTCCTCGGCAGTGTCGATGCGCGGATCTATCGTGGAAACAACGCCGACGAATATCTGCTGCTCCGGTTTCAGGTGCTGGCGGATAATCTGGAGCACCCGCACATGGTCTGGTTCGCCGGCCAGCGCAACGCAAAAATAGCCGACGTTCAGCTCGAGCAGTCTCGGCAGAAATGCGGCATAGTCGACATCCGCGCTGTGGGTCGAGTCACGATCCCCGCCGGGACAGGTATGCACCCCGATGAGTCGGCGCTCTTTTGAGGAGAAGCGCGACAGCGCGAGATTGTTCAGGTCGATGAAGCTGTTGAGGAGTTCACCGGAAGGATCGATCTTCATCGCCAATCGCGCTTCGGTGAAGTCGATCTGGACTTTGAACGCGCCCTTTTCTAGACACCGGCGGATTTCGGTTTCGTGCTCACTGACCAGGTCGTTGATGAACTCGTCGCGGGAATAGCCGGGAATTTCCTCCGGCGGGTACATTAGGCTCAAGGCCGAGGGGGAGATGACCGCCTGCTTGAGCTTGCGATGGGCATAACGCAGAGCGACATCCAGGTAGCAGTCTGCGTACCTCTTGTATCGGAAAGGCCCCTCGGTCAGCCGCGGCATGCGGCGGGTGTGGCCGGCCGCGAATGGAATCTTGAAACCGTCCGGAGCCGTGTTCGACAACCCATGGACCGAATAAGTCCAGAAATTATGGTATTTCCGCTGCTCGCCGTCAGTGATAACGGGAGACCCGGTTGCCTCAAACCGCTCGATGGTGTCCCGTACGGCTGCTTCGTAGAGGGGATCGGTGTTCGGGTCCACGATTTTTTCGGCCGCGACTGCTTCGATCAACTCAAGCGGCCGCGGAATGCTGCCGATCGGTTCCGTGGGGATCGTCATCGCTTCTGCTCAGTTTGAATCACTCGGCTTCCCGCACAAAATCATGGCTTCCACATAAGGGAACACATGGCGCAACAGTTAACAACGGGTGTTGCCTTCAATCGACTCGGCGACGAAACCCAAACCAACGCGGCACTCGAGCCTTATACCGAATCCAATCTTCGCCGTGCGTTTGCAGAAGCCACGGCTCCTCACCGAAAACGACACGCAGATGAAACGCCAGCATCACCACGAGAGCATAAATCACCAAGGACCGTGAGCGAAATCCAAGTGCCCAACCGCAGAGCACCAGCAGGACGGCGATATACATCGGATTGCGCGAAAACTGATACAGGCCGGTGATGACGAGTTTCTGTGGAAGTGCCCAAGGCGCGAGCGTGCCCTTCCCTGCCACGTAGAACTCCCGCACGCACCAGAACAGCAGACCGACTCCAAGAGAAAGCGGAATGAGTCCGAGTACCGTAAAGGAGTGACCTGGACCCGTTGGCCGGAGTAATAGCAGTGGTATCAGGAACGCCATCGTTCCAGGAAGAGCGAAGAAAGCGAGAACTGCTCGCCAGAGCAAGCCGTTCACGGTTAGGCTGCGTGCGTTGGCGCCGCCAGGCGCAACGTGAGTAGCTGGCGGTCATGAATCACAGTTCTTTCGCGATTGCTGCTGCCTCCGCCGATGTTCGCACAGGCACGATCTCGAATTCGATCACGTCGTCCCAATTCGCCGTCCATTCTTTCAATACCGCCTCGCTGTCCGCTTCCATAACCTGAAAACAGCGCTCAAAGTTGAGATCGACCCAGCTCGAGATGTACACCAACCCCTCCGGCGCCATCCGTCCCAGATCACGGAACCGACGGTACACTTCGGGAGCCTGCCCCGGGCGGAAGTGCTCGATCACCATGAACAACATCGTCAGTCGCCTCGTCGCGAGCGAAATGGTCCGAGGTTCAGGGGACTGTCGGGAAGAGGACCGGGCGGTGCGCCGGCCCGACTCGACTGGATCCCACGGCCTGGCCGAACCGGTTCACACCCTGTGCATGGCTCCCGCTCCCAGCAGGCGACGGCAGCGCGCCGAGGTCGACCATGCCCCGGCTCTCCGTCCACAAGAAAGCGCGATCGCCTGACCGGCCAACGACATGGCCCGCGTCGCTGATGTCGTCGGCCCAGCTGTCAGACATCCCCGGAAGCGTACCGAGGAAACGCAATCCGGCGGCCGCGTTCCATACGAACGCGCGCAGCGACTCACCCTCGCGTCGAGCCGCGCCAACCACGTCGCCCCGATTGTTGATTCCCCACGCGTAACTTTCCCTGAGACCAAGGAGTGTTGCAAGGTCCTGCAGCTGTCCGCCCGGCGACCAGTGCAATGCTCTGAAGGCGCCGTCCAAGCATGGCGGCGGGCAGCCATAGCCCGCGATCTCGCCACGGTGGTTGACGCCTATGGCGGCAGTGTTACTCAGGTCCGCCGGCGGGGCAAGGTCGCGCATCCCGCCGGATTCCGTCCAGACAAACGGGCGCGCCTCGCCTGCCGCGGTGAGCCAGTACCCGACAACCGTTCCGTTGTCGCTGATATCCAGGGCACCAGCCCCGGTACCTCCAGGTAGTAAGCCGAGGTCTCGCATCCCCTGCCCATGCGTCCAGAGGAACGCGCGACCACCTGAGACACCGACCACCTGTTCGCGGTCGTTGATCGCTTCGGCAGTGGTGTGCCCGAACGACCCAGCGAGCGCCCCGAGGTCCCGCACACCGCCCGAGTCCGTCCAGAGGAACGCGTGCATGTACCCGCCGCCGGGATCGAGGACGCGCGACCGACCACATGACCGGCGCTGTTGATTGACACCGCCCATCCCCAGACGACATTCGGCCCACCGATGTCGCGGATCTCAAGCTGTCGTGGAAGTCGCTCAGGAGCCGTTGAATCGTCCCCGCAGCCGACCGCGATTGCAGCAGCACTCACTCGGCAAACCAGTGCACCCATGCGCGATCGAGTAGCTGTCATGCTTCTGCTTCGGTGATCTGCATTGCGCATGTGTTCATATCCCGTGCGCACCGCGCTCCCGCAACAGGGCGCGCAGCACGGATCGATGGCAGCGAGACTCGTCGGCGCAGTAGCAGCCGACGGAGAAGTCAGTCTTATGAGACAGAGCGACAAGGAGATCTAGTGTCGCTCTGTTCTCCGGTTTGGCCATCTCGCTACGATATTTTCTTGTGAACCTCAGCCATTCGCCTTCGGTCTTTGCTTCTTGCGCCAGCTTCACTGCTTCGGCGCTGGGCGCAAGCGTGGGCAACCAGACGTCGTAGAAATTCCTGGACGAGTACTCACCCTTGGGGACTCCGCGGGGAGGGCGCCTGACCGTCCCAATGCGAAGGCCCTCGCCAGGCAATCGCTCGGAACCAAGACGCACGATTCGAATCGTCACTCAGGACCTACCTCACGCGGCAACCGTCTTGGCCGGAACACGGTCACCTCCGAACCCTCCGCGAGGAACGCAGAGCGAACCGGCGCCGCAAGTGCCTCCGCAAAGGCCGGCCCGTAGAGAGCCGCCGCATCACAATCCAGTCGCGCCTCGTTCGCCCCCCAAACGCGCCACGGAGGATGCTCGACGCGGTACTCGATTGCCGAGCCGTCGCGCTGGCGCGTGTAGCCCCAGTAGTGCTCCGTAATAAACTCCGCCTCCGAACCGGCAGCCAGCGGAGCGGCTTCACCTGTAGTACGAAGCGAAAGGCCCTCCCAGCGGCCGGCCTGCTGCCACTCATACGCGACTGCCAACGGCGCTCCGTCCGCGCGACGCTCAACGCGGTGCCGCATGGGGAGCGCGCGGTACGGCTCGTTGTACCACAGGCGCGCCATCCATGCGATCGCTTGGCGCGGCACGATCTCCCGGACAAAAACCACGCCTCGCCGCCATTCGCCCGCCTCACGTCGTCGCACGTAGAAGCGCAGGTTGACCTCCTCGAAGTCAACGTGCCCCGGCACGGCAATGCCGAACACGCGCGTCGAGACGAAACGGAAGCCGACCACGCTCACGTACAACATCCCGCCCCCCCCCCACTGCTCGAGCTCGGTGCCGGCAGGCACCAGCGGACGCAGCACCGCAGGTGCGATCTCATAATTGAGCATCGCGAGCTCGCGCCACTCCGCAACAAGGAAGCGCCGGCGCGTCAACGGGGTGCTCTGAGAGTTGGACTTGGCCCGAATACCCGCAACAGCCCGGTGGCTCAAGGGCGGGCCATAAGATCGTTGACCTCGGCGAAAGGGATGGCCTCTTCCGCAAAGGCAAACGTCCCCTGCTCTCTGATCTCTCGCGCCGCACGGACGAAGGCCCCCAACGCCGCGCGACTCAGCGCGGAGCCCACACTGATTCGTCGCACTCCCAAGGCCGCGAGCTCGGCCACTGAGAACGAACCGCTCTTCAATCCCATCACGACGTTCACCGGTTTGCTCACCGACGAGCACACGGTCCGGATGTCCTCCGCCTTGGTAAGGCCCGGCGCGTACAGCGCGTCTGCTCCCACGGCCTCGAACGCCTGCAGGCGGAGGATCGTATCGTCCAGGTCAGGCCGACCGTGCAGAAAGTTCTCGGCCCGCCCAACCAGCACGAACGGAAATGGCAGGGCGCGGGCCGTCTCAGCAGCGGCCGCCATGCGCTCCACCGCGTGCTGGAGATCGTAGATCGGTCGGCTGGAATCGCCCGTCGCATCTTCAATCGATCCGCCCACCAGCCCAGCCACTTCGGCGGCGAGGCGAATCGTCTCTGCCGCCGCTTCCGGCGTGTGGCCGAATCCATTCTCGAGATCGGCCGCGACGGGCAGATCCGTCGCATCAACGATCGCTTTGGCGTTGGCGAGCGTGTCATCCCGTGTTACGACGCCGGCGCCATCCTGCCGGCCGAGCGTGAACGCCAGCCCGGCACTCGTAGTCGTGAGCGCTTCGAATCCGAGGCTCTCCAGGATGCGGGCTGTGCCAGCGTCCCACGGATTCGGGATGACGAACGCACCCGGACGAGCGTGCAGGGCCCGGAATCGCTCCGCCTTCTCGGCCTGACTGGCGCGCTTCATTTTGGCGCTGCACGCACGGGCGTGCTCAGGGAGCCGTAAAATGAGTACGAGACGCGCTTGTCAGATAACTGTAATGTCCAATTCTTGAAGTCTTCGGCCCGCACGCAATTATTGCCTCTCCCTTGCAAGACGAGGCGAAATCTTGGGTTGTTCCCCGTCTCGCGTTTGAATATGCCCGTCCCCGTCGTCGATCCCTCGAACCGCAACTCTTTGTAGAGCAGCGGCCCGCCTCCACCATCCGTGAGCTCATCGTGCATGTCTGCTCTGAAAGAAGTTGCACTGGCAGGAAGGAGGAAAGAGAGAGTACTCGTTTTTCCCTGAGCGTCTCGAAACCTTAACTCCCAGCGTCGCCCATTTCGTGAGTGTGACAGAACGTATGTCGGTGAGAGATGGCTGTCCGCTTCCGTCAAGAACGTATGGGCGATCCGGGAAAACCTGATGCGATTGATCTCAGCAGCGTCAAAAGCACGGAGCTTGCTGGGTCCTTCGTACCACGTACCCCGGTTCGCGCAACATGCGCATGCAGGAACGCTTGATAGTAAGCACAACGGAGCCTCATCGAGCTCCGCCAGGAGTATTGCTGAGACAAGGATGAGAAGGCTGTGGTTCATACTTTCCAGCGACCCTCAGGTCTCTGGCTGCGGGTCGACATCCGGCCGGTCGAGATAGAAGGTGACCACTTCCTCATAGGTAGCTGAGCCTACATTGATTCCGCGATGGACGCGATGTTCGGGTTCGTCCCAATCGGCAAGGCCGGGATGGACGGGCAATTCCAATCTCTCACCTGTATCGCGGAACTCAATGCCGATCTTGTTACCTCGTACAACCACTGAAAAACGGTGACACGAGTCCGTATGCCACCGCATAGCTTCTCCTGGCTCCAGGATAAGCCTTCTTATAAGTAGATCATCGCGTTTGGTGATGATCTCTATCTTCACGGCGCGATGCGCGTCGTTTGCCAGCCCCGAAGCCGCCAGCGACCGCTGGCACGGCTATACACCGCGATGTAGCGGACTTCGAAGGACAACTGTTGACCTTTGAAGATCACCCGCGCGTTTGCGCGAGCCGTGCTGAGCGCCGTGCTGTTGCTCAGGAGCGTAACCCGACGCTCAGCAGGAACGAACACCATGTACCGAATCGACCGAGACCCCACCGCCGTCAGGAACTGGGCCTTCGTCTCGCTGCGGCCGCTGCTGTGGACGTAAAGGAGATCGTCGGCAAGCATACCGGCCAGCGCCGCCGTGTCCACGCGGATCATCGCAGCGAAGCGAGCGTCCTCGGCTCTCAATACTTCCCGAACAAGTCCGGCGCTCCCGATTCCCTGGGGCAGCGCAGCCCGCGAGTAAGCAGCGAGTAGAAGGAGAGCGGCAATTGTAGATGGGCGCATGTGGATCGTCCCTGCAACAGTTGTCCGAGGCCAGGAAATGAGAAGGCTCAGTCCTGCGCTTCCCGCGGACCGGTCCGCTTCTGAGCACGACTCAGTTCTCGGTCCTCGGATGACTCTATTTCAGTGAGCTGATTGCAGTCAGGATGGCAGCCCTTCATGGGTTCATCAGACGAGACCGAGTTGTTGCATCATGCCCATCTGATCCCATTGCTCCCAACGCTCGACCACTCGGTCGCCGACTACTCGGTCCAGAATCAGTCCATCGATCCGCACGCGCTTCCCAGTGGGTTTGACTTCGCCAAAAGGCCCGGTGTTGGTACCTTCGGCCGTCCACCGCGTAGCAACTTTGTCACCAGCCATGATTTGATCTTCGATCGCGAACCGGAGGTCAGGAAAGGCAGCAAGTAGACCGGCGACCATTTGCTTGAAGCCGGCCAACGCGAGATTTGGCTCCGGACTGCCAGCAATGTGAATGGTGCAGTCAGGCGCGAAGGCCTTATCGGCTGCCGAAACATCTCCTCGGTTCAGACCGTCTACCCATGTTTGCTCAAATGTGGTCACCTGTTGTTTCATGTTTAGCTCCTATTCGGTTGGACCTAATCTGAGGCTGACCTCGCCTGGTGCGCATAAAAATCATGATGTAAGTCATCTGGGCGAATCATATCAGAGCACGAGCGAGCGGTCTAATAGCTCGCTCCTGAGCTGCAATGCCACTTAAGCAGCCAAGGATCCCATCACGAGCGCGGCCAGCGCCAGAGCATGCGCCAAGCCCAAATGCTGAGAGCCGCGGCGGCAACGGTTGTGAAAACCAACCAGGGGTCTGCCATGAGGTGCGGACCTTCCACAACGGCACGCCAGATATGGGCTATGGTGAGCACTGAGCAGACCAAAGACCACGCCGGTGGTGATGACATAGGCCTTCATGTGGTTTTCCGTTTTGATTTCGGACGCCGAATCTCGCGTGCGAAGTACCACTGATGCCCTTCCGGATCTTCGGCACCGTAACGGCGATGGCCGTAAGCCGTATCTGCTGGCTCCTCGAGAATGGTTGCGCCTGCTTTCCTGGCGCGCTCAAAATGTTTGTCCACATCCTCCACGTTGAGGTAGAGGTTCTGTGTCGCGTGGCCGAGCCGCTTCGGGTTTCGATAACCGGACCCGGGACATCCCATCATGATCAGGTCATCGCCAAGCTTCATCGCAGCATGATTGATCTTGCCGCCGGGGCCCACCATCGGGGCGCCGTGCTTTCGGAATCCGAACGCCTTGGACAGAAACTTCAGAGCTTCGCCGACATCTTCGTACAAGAGATATGGTGTGATGGCCATGCTAGTCTTCCTCCTCAAACCCCTGGCTGATTCTGAAGACGTGGCCATCCGGGTGGCGCACGTGCATCTCGCGAACATTCCAAGGCATATCAGTCGGCGGCCAGGTGATCTCGAGACCCTGCTCCAGGCAGTGCTTGTGAATCGCGTCAACGTCATCCACCCAGATCGACATCCAGACGCCCTTGTCCGCGGCATCGGCATCGTCGGACCCAAACGTCGACGAGAGAGCGCTCTTGCCACGACCGCCCTGGCCGTCCTGACACAGGAAGATCTCGCACTCGCCGGAGCAGACGGCGCCAAACGTGGGCGGGCCCCAGTCCCAGGCCTTCTTCCATCCGAGCTTCTCAAACCAGGCGAAGCTCTCGTGAATGTTTGAGACGTTCAGGATCGGAGTGACGCCTTTCGCGAGCATGCCTGAATCCTCCCAATGTCAGCGACGGCAGCCATTACTTTGACCCCTCACTCGGGCTTCGCGGCTCTTTGGGCGGCCGTGAGCAACTCCTTGATTCCGGCGCGGTCAAGTTCGGACCGCTTGTTTGAACCGACCACACGCCCTGGCTCATCGAGAGTTTCGGAAGCGTTCGGGATTGCAGAGCGAATTGTGCTACGAAGGGAATCAGCCAATTCGCTGACGACCTTTGGGTAACGAGAGAAGAATTCGGTGATCGAATCCTTGTTCTTAGGCATGATGCCCTGGAGTGCGTCTAACCGGATGGCGCTTAAGCTGCCGGCGGCGGCCGGCTCGCACAAGTATTGATGGTAGCATGCCTAAAGGAGCCTACCGTCCAAGGCATCGACGCCCCTCCCTAACTCATTCTCGCGTCGGCCGAGGGACCTCATAGCGGAGCTCCGCGAAGCCGGCACCGAACGCGATGACCGACACCAGGCGTAGCGGGGGAGTCGTGATCGCTCTCGGTAGTAGCGGCGCCCCGCCCCCCAACGTAACCGACGCGATCTGCACGATCACCTCGTCGAGCAGGCCGTGGTCGTAGAACTGGCCGGCGAGATCGCCGCCGCCGACGATCCAGACGTTTTTCCCATCCGCCGCCTCCACCATCTCCCGATGTACTGGGCGGACGTCGCCGCGCACGAATCGAATATCTGCCGCGGGAACCGTGGGGAGCGAGCGCGAACTGAAAACCCAGGTCGGCTGCACGTATGGCCATGGCTGCGGACGGTCCGCTTGGGCACTAATCTGATGCCGAAGCATCCACTCGTACGTGGTCGAGCCCATGGCGAGGGCCCCGACTTCACGGATGAAGGCCGGGTAGCTAGTTGCCTCGATGTCTCCTAACGGGAACAGCCAGTCAAGCGAGTTCTGCCGGTCGGCGATAAACCCGTCGAGGCTGGACGCCGTGTAGTACTGCGTCTTCATGGTTTGGAGAAAACGGAGTGACATGATCGCATTGTACTACTGCGCCAAGACTTGAGTTGGAAGGTTGATCTGGTACAAACCGGGTAGACTGGTAACAGTGTAAACCGGGTAGATAGGTAACATGATAAACCGGGATGCTTGTGAGACTCGCTTTAAACTGCACGGCCAAGGGGCCGAGTATCGCGGGAAAGGCTGTTAGTGGCCCTCGGCGGCGGCGATCCTGGAATACTCCATCTGTCGAAGGACCATTCGGTAATAGGTGCCACGGTTACTCATGAGATCCTCGTGGGTCCCGTGCTCGATCACTTCGCCCTCCTCCATCAAGAGGATAAGGTCGGCGAGGCGAATGGTGGAGAGTCGATGCGCGATCACAAAAGTGGTTCGCCCGGCAAGCAATGTGGCCATTGACGCCTGGATGAGCTGCTCGCTCTCCGTATCCAGATTGCTGGTAGCTTCATCGAGGATGAGAATCTGTGGTTTAGCGAGAATGGCCCTGGCGATGGCCAGCCGCTGCTGCTGGCCGCCCGAGAGCTTCACCCCGCGCTCGCCGATGAACGTCTCGTACTGTTCCGGAAGCTTGACTATGAACTCATGAGCGTTAGCACGCCTGGCAGCGTCCTCAACCTCGGCATCCGTGGCGTTGTGACGGGCGTATGCGATATTGTCGCGGACGGATCCATCGAACAGGAAGACGTCCTGCTGCACAATGGCCAGCAGGTCGCGATATGTGCGCAGTCGAAAATCTCGAATGTCAGAGCCATTGATCAGGATGCGTCCGTGCGTGGGGTCGTGGAAACGCGCTACCAGGTCTGTCACCGTCGTCTTTCCGGCGCCACTCCTGCCCACCAGGGCGACCACCGACCCGCCGGCCACAACCACCTTGAAGTCGCGAACCACCGGCTGGCCGGGACGATACTCGAACTCGACGTTCTCAAACCGAACTTCGCGAACCACGCGCGGAGCATCGCGCGCCTGTGGTCTGTCAGGCTTGTCGGCCTCCATCCCCAACACCTCGAATACGCGCTCCATGGACGCGAGTGAACGCTGAAGTTCGGAGAAGGAATTGACGATGTTCCAGACCGGTCCCAACAACAGGAAAGTGTACCACTGGAAGGCCATTATGTCGCCAATTGTGGCGCGACCGTCGATGTTCAGGTATCCGCCGTACCAGACTATTACAACGTTGACGGCGCTCAGAAGCAGGCCCCAGGAGGACCACAGCACCAGCTCGCGGCGATGTGCGAACAGCTCCTTCCGCAACACGGTGTGCCGCCCGCGCAGGTATTCGAGCAGCTCCCGCACTTCCCCTCGAAACGCCCTGACGACGCGAATGCCCGAGAACGTTTCGCCGACACGGCCGTCGATCCGTTCCGCATCTTTTCGGACCGAACGGTAGATAGGTCTCACCCGGCGCGCAAAGACAAAGCTCATCAGCATCACGCCAGGAATGATGGCCAGCGCCGTCAAGGCCAACCGCCAGTTTAGTGACAGCAACACCGCCATCGCAATGAGCAGCCGGATCAGCGAGATGGTCGGAGACACGACCGCCATCTGCAGGAGACCGGTCGTGGTGTCGATGTCCCCCGTGAGACGGGAGAGGATACCGCCGGTTTTCATCTCCCACAGCTTCGACAACGGCAGGTGCAACATCCGTTCGAACAGTGCCTGGCGAAGCGACAGCATGACCCGCACGTTCAGGAGTCGCTGCCGGTAGTCCTTGAGAGCGTTGATCAGGCTGGAGGCAATGATCACCGCCAGGAACGCCGCGCCCGCGAGATGCAGGCGGTCCAGGCGCGATGACGCGTCCAGCGCGGAGTTGAGGAGCACCCGATCGATGATGAACCGCATGAAGAGCGGCTCGATCATCTCGAGTCCTGCGCGCAGAAGCGCGAGCAGGAAGACCAAGCCGACGGCGTAGCGATATGGCTTCAGCCACCGCAGGTATTCGTGGAGATACTGCCGTCGCTTGCCTCGGCGCAACCATCGCCATCCCGATTCCGATCCGTCCGCGACTGCCTTCGTGGAGGCATCAGGATGCTTCCCATCATCGCCCGCTTCGGTCGAGTCATCGAGCCGGCGATTCTTGTAATCCTCAACGAAGCTGCGATAGCGCTGACGCGATGAGCGAGGGTGATCCTTCTTCATTCAGGCCGTGACGGCTCAGGCTCGACCGGCCGAACAGGAACTCCGTTACCGCTCAACGAAGCGATAGCTCGCATGGCTGTCGTAGTCGATGCCGTGCTTCTTCTTCAGCTCTTGAATGTGCTTGAGTTGGCTTTTTGTGTGGGGGCTGGCCACGCCATCACCCAGTGGCTCGCAGGTATGCAGCAGTATTTCCTCAAGACAACTACTCAGGGTCATGCGCTTGTGCTCGGCGAGATCGTGTAGCAGAGCTGCGAGACGCTTCTCCAGGCGCACTGGAACATCCACACGCTCAATGTCGAGAGCGGGCCCGACGTTAAAAAGGTGATGTCCGAACGCGAGTTCGTACCCGTACAAATCGCGGACTCTGTAATCGCGCAGTCCATAAGGCTTGTCCCCCGGCGGCTCCACGATGTCGGTGCCACTGGCCCGCTGAAACTCGTAAAGCTCGTCGGCATCGCCGATGACGAAGTACACCGAGCACCCATTGGGATTAGGCGTGCCCTGCTCCAAGAACATTTGCACATGGCCCAGGTTTACTCCCGCCATCTGGGGCGGATCGCCCCAGGTAAAAGCCAGCTTGAAGCCGAGCCTCTTCGTGTAGAACTCCACGGCGGCAAGAACATCGCTGACCGGCAAGGCTGGGTGTTGTTGCTCGCAGTCGACGTCAGGAGCAGCGGGCGCGGTCATAGGTCTCCTAAAATGGGTCGCCAACATATGCGGCGAATGGCGAATGGGTGCAAGACTATCGCAGCGGCAAGTAGTGGGTCAGTTTGGGAGCGGAAGGTCAACCAAGAACGACGCAGACGCGAGACGCCAGAAGTATAGACCTCAGGGTCGAGGATGAAACCAACACTTAAGCCTGTTTGCCGTCCTTTGACTGAGAAGCCAGATAACGACGGAGACCATAGAGCATTTCTCTGACTTCCACGACTTGACTGATAAGAGTCAAAGAATCCGACCCACGGACTACCTGGAGGTCGCGAGCTGCGATAAGGTGGTACTCGAGCTCCGTTGTCGAGTTGAGCGCAATCCGTGGGAAGCGGCTGAATTCTCTGGCGGTTTGCTCACTGGCCCCCCACCCCCCACCCCCCACCCCCTCGACGATATTCGCGGGCACGGACATCGCCGACCTGATAATCTGACTCCGGAGAGACGAATGGTCGGCTCCGCGAATCCGGCTGGCGACCCGGTGCGCGTCCAGAGCCATTGCATGTGCCTTCTGCCGGACCAGGAGTTTCTTGAAGTCGCCCATGCCACACGATGGAGTGAAGCTCCCTCTCGCAACTAACCATCCTATGGCGCGGATGTTCTGAATCACGCGGGCTCGTGTAGCGCCGAGTGCCTCATTCTCGCAACTCGCAGACTTTACTTCTGGCGTCTCGCGTCTGTGTCTTTCTGGTGGCAGTCCTCGAACTCGGACTGACCCACTACCCTATTGCGTGCTTGCTTGCCCCAGTATTCGGAGTAGCATTAGCTCACGTCCAAACCGCTCGGTCGTTTGGCAGCAAGGTTGTCAACCCGCATCCGGCAATACAAGGAGGGACATTATGAGACACTTAAGACGACTTACCTTCAGTGTAAGTGGTGTGCTAATGCTGGGTGCCTGCACTCGAACGGTGACCGTCGCCAGCCCAGGAGCAGTTACAGACCCAGCAGCGGTCGCCGCTCCAGCAGCAGTGGGCAGCGTTCAGGAAATACCCGTTTCGACTTCCTCCCAGAGTGCCCGCGACCACTTCGTCACAGGACAGCGCTTGCTCGACGCGGGCCGAACCAGGGAAGCAAATGAGCACTACAGGAAGGCCGTCGAGCAGGATCCGACGTTCGCATACGCCTACCTCGAACTCGCCGGCTCGTCGGCTTCCGCCCAGGAGTTCAGGGAGTACCTCGATCTCGCAGCCAAGAACATTCAGGGCAAGAGCGAAGGGGAACGGATGCTGGTTGATATCAGCCGAACCTTCATGGACAACTCGATTCAAAAGCGACTCGAGCTTCAGCAGGCGTTGGTCCGTGCTTACCCCAACAGTGCTCGTGCGTTGCTGGATCTCGGGTTCACTCAGCAAGGGCTGAAGCAACACGCTGCCGCCCGCGAGTCATTTCGAAAGGCACTGGCGCTTGATCCGAACATGTTCGCTGCCCACTCGGCTCTCCGCAATTCGTACACCTTGCAGCAACCGCGGGATCTCGCGCTGGCTAAGAAGCACGCCGAGCTGGCCATCGCATCGGCTCCTGACGAAGCCAAAGGATATGAATTCCTCGGCGACGTGTACCGCGCGATGAACCAATTGGAGGACGCCAGCAAGGCTTACTCGCGCGCTTTGGAGAAGGACGCGGGCCTGGCCGTAGCAAATCTCAAGAAGGGACACATCAACTCGTTCCTCGGCAATCAGGCAGAGGCACGGACGGCGTACGATGCAGCGATAACAAGCTCCAAGGAAGCGGACAAGGTCACGTACGGCGTCTACCGTGCGTTCGTCAATGTGCACGGCGGTGACATCCCGACGGCGTTGAAGGAGCTGGAGACCGTTGCACAGTCCGTCGAAACATCGGGCATCCCGGAAAAGCAGATCGTTGGCTCCAAGATTTTCGTTCTCTCCAATGCTGCGACCATCGCTCTCCATCACGACATGGTTGCTGAAGCCGAGAAAATCATTGATCAGTTGAAGGTCGCCCTCAAGGCTGAAGCCGCGACGATAAATGATGCGAATTCACCAGACAGCAGGATGCCCAGATCGCGGCCTGGGAGGCTGCGCTTGCAGCTCGAAAGGGCGATTATACGGTTGCACTACAGAAGGCAGAGGAACATCGCCGGTTTCTCGAGAGCGATGGGAATCCCCGCCGGTTCGAAGGTTACCATGCGTTGCGCGGGCTGATCGACCTTCGGCAGAAGAATTTCCAGCCGGCGGTCGAGCACTACAAGCAGGCCAACGAGGCCAGCGAGTACGTCAAGTATTATCTGGCTCTCGCACTCCACGGAGCGGGTAAGACCGAGGAGGCGAAGAAGCTTTTCCAGGAAGTGGCGAACTACAACTTCAACTCGGTTGAGTTCGCGCTGATCCGGAAGGACGCTCAGAAGAGAGCCGCCGGAATGTAAGCAGGTTGAGCGGCGTGGTCCTTTTCAATGAAGGGCCGCGCCACTACGCCGGCACTCAGACCTGAAGGGACTCGTGATGTTCAAGCTCCGCTTCCCGGAGGAGAACATCTCGTTTGGGGCGGAGCGTTTCCACAGCCGCTCGTCAAAGCCAACCCGCCGGACATCGATCGCGCGCTATGGCAGTATTCGAGTGAGCGTCAAAGCAATTGATCGCGCTGGCTTGGCGACCCGCGTCCGAGGGCTGGAGAACCGGCTATGAGACCATTGTCATTGATCGTCGCGCTCGCCGCGGTGCCTGCGGCATTGTCCGCGCAGAGCGCTACACTCTCTTCTGCCGACTCCGCACTCATCGGCCGCATCCTTGTGGCTGAGGATCGCCGCGATTCGTCCGACGCCGCACTTGCGGAAGGAACACGGCACGCCGACGCACGAGTCCGTGTGCTCGCACGGCGCGCGCGCGGCCGTATCAGCGATTCGCTTTTCGCTGCACGAGACTCTCTTCCCGCACTCACAGCTCCAAAGGTGTGGCCGGAGCCCGCCTGGCGGCTGCGATATCGGAGATTGAATGACCAGCGCGACGACTGCGCTGGCCTCCGCGCCGCACTGGCCGACAGCGCGTGGCCTGTGCGGCTTCGCGCCACGGACCTGGCTGCGGCTTCGTGCACCGCAGACGAAGCTCTCGCGGCGACTTTCCGTAAGTGGATCGATGAACTCCCGAGAGACGCCGAGCGCCGCAAGCCAGGCGGTGTGTCCTGGCACGCGGCTGCTCACGCTATCGTGGCACTCGCTCGGCTCCGCCCCGATGAAGCGCGCGCGCGTGTCGCCAAGTTGGCGACCCACAGACAATGGCAGGCGCGGATGTACGCCGCGCGCGCGGCGGCTGTCCTGTCAGACACGCTGAGACTGCGTGCGCTCGCCCGCGATGCAAATGACAACGTGACGGAGGTAGCCGTCGAGTCGCTCGCAAAGCTCACGGGTCACGCTCATGACGATGTGTTCCTCGCGGCACTGCGCGGGCGGGTGGGGGGGGCCCAGGCGGTACGAGCGGCTGCGATCGCTCTCAAGGGCTCATCTCGTGCCGACGTGCGTGCGGCAGCCAGCGCCACATTCGAGCGATGGGTCACTCGCGCGAACGCGTCAGAGCGCGATGTGCGCGTCGCTCTGCTCGAAGCGGCCGGGCGTCCGGCGAGCGATGATCGGCCGCCGGCCGTGCGTGTCGAGCTTCCTCCGCAAGCCGTCGCACTGGCGCTCGGCACGGATTTGAGGCTGCGGGTCTCCATGGCATCGTCGAGCGGGGGCGGGTCGTTCGTAGTGCGGTTGCGGGGCGACGTCGCGCCCATGATGGCCGCGCGAATCCTCGCGCTCGCTCGCTCGGGATACTACAACGGGCTCACGTGGCATCGCGTCGAGCACGATTTCGTGATTCAGGGAGGAAGCCGCGGCGCGAACGAGTACGTTGGGTTGCACCAGTTCCTGCGCGACGAACTCGGTACTGTGCCCCATGTGCGAGGTACAGTGGGGATGAGCACGCGCGGCCACGACACCGGTGACGCGCAGTGGTTCGTGAACCTCAGGGACAACCTTCGTCTCGCGCGCGACTACACGGTATTCGCCGAGGTGGTCGAGGGTATGCACGTCGTCGATGGCATCCTTGAAGGGGATGTGATCTCGTCGATCAAGGAAACTCGCGACGCAGGGGCTCGGACTTCCACACCGTCACGCATACCATCGGCACTGGAGGATACACTTATAGCACGTCTCGCGCGGGTGACCCAGTCCACTGTATGCACCTTTTGCGCTGAAGTGCATAGCGTAAGCGGTAAAGAAGCCGAACTACCGGCATCAAGAACGAAGGGTTATCCGGATGCAGCGGATGAAACGGATTATTCGGATTAGCCGCCATTGAGAGAGGAGACTTCACTGTAGAGGAGCGATCCATTTGATCCGTTCTCATCCGAAGCATCCGGATAACCCTTCGTTCTTGATGCTGACCCATGCTGTTTAAGCTTCGCTTTCCAGAAGAGAAGATATCATTTTGGGCAGAGCGCTTCTCCTACCCGAACGAGGACCGGGTCGAGACGGAGATCGCTCCAATCGCCCGAGACCGCGGTTATCTGACGTGGCCAGAGTTCGTGGAGATGTGCAAGTGGAAGACGCCCCGCTCTCAGCCGCTTGTCAAATCCAACGCGCCAGACATTGTGAGAGCGGTTACTCGAGCCTCACTGGACAGCCCGCATGACGACGTGAAGATCGGGGTGCTGCGTGCTCTCCGCGGCGTTTCCTGGCCGACAGCTTCGGTCATACTTCATTTCTGTGACAGAAAGCCGTACCCCATTCTGGATGTTCGCGCGCTGTGGTCGTTGGGGTACACCAGGCGCCCTAACTACACGCTGGAATTCTGGCTGGAATACACGAAGTTTACTTGTGATCTCGCTCTGAGAACTGGCCACTCCATGCGGGCTGTCGACCGCGCCCTATGGCAGTACTCGAGTGAGCGTCAACGCAGCTGATCGCGCTTGGCGTTAGGCACGCGAGATGCGGTTGGCTTGAGTAATGGTTCGTGAACCTCTCCTTCTCGCGGCGATTCTGCTCACTATCGGCTGGTCCGCTCCCTCGTCGCCGGTTATGTGTAGCATTCATACCGCGGATGGTGAGCCGTGGCGACCATCGGTGGACGCCACGCGTCGAGTGGTGCGGGAGGCTGATGTTATCGTGCGTGCCCGCGCTGTACGCGCCGACAGCGTACTGGGCTCCAACGACCGTTGGTACGGCGCCGTTGGTTTCAAGGTCCTCGAAATCGTGGATGGAGATTCACCGGTCGCTTCCCACATGGTCTTCTATGGCTGGCTGGTTGGCCACGACGATTTCAATCCCGGCGCCGTACCTTATCCGGCCGTGCGGCCTGAGGGTCAGCGCGGCGCCTGCTTCGCAGAGGCCTACAGACTCAACGCTGAATACTTATTTCTCTTGCACACTCGTGGGCAACGACTGACGCCCTACTGGGCAGCGCTCTCGCCGGTGAACGAACAAGTACGCGGACCGACAGACCCGTGGGTCGTATGGGTGCGCGCGGAGCGTCGCCGGGCGTCCGATCTCTAAGGCCTCGACTACGCACGGTCATAGCGGTAAGTAACGTCAGGGAGAGTCCACGTGCTGCGATCTGCCGTCCAAGCCATCTTGCTTCGCGAGCTCGGAGCCGTCCGTCGCTCCGTCGAGGTATACCCTGATGACGCAAGTCTGTGGGCGGAGCGTCCAGGACTCCCAAATTCAGGCGGGACCCTCGTCCTCCACCTGCTTGGCAACCTTCAGCACTTCCTCGGCGCAGTGCTCGGCAAAACCGGTTACAGACGCGATCGTGACGCGGAGTTCTCGCGCCGAGATGTGTCGCGAGCCGAGTTGCTGGTCGAGATCGACGCAGCCCAGCAGGCAATCGAGCGCGGGCTGAGCGCAGTATCGGATGAGGCACTAACCTCGCGATATCCGGAGCTGGTCGCGGGACGCACCGTGGCCACCGGTGCTTTCCTGGTGCACCTTGCCTCCCACCTGGCCTATCATCTTGGACAGCTCGATTACCATCGGCGCGTAGTCACCGGGGAACGTCGCTCGATCGGTGCACTACCTCCTGGCGAACTGCCAGAACGCGACGCTACCACCGGGCAGCCATAAAGTGCATCTTGAGTCCCCTGAACTTCCTGCAGGAGACCGATAATGGCGCGCGCACGTTCTCGCGTTGGTTCGGCTGGTGATGTGCTCCTTCTCGTAGGCACGCAGAAGGGAGCGTTTCTCGTGACCTCCGACCCGGCGCGGAAGCGCTGGCGCGTAGATGGCCCACACTTCCCCGGCGAGTCTGTCTATGCCCTGATGTATGATGAGCGCGGCGGCCGCAGCCGGACTTTCGCGGCAACGCGAAGCTTCCACTGGGGGAGCGTGATCCGCGCGAGCGATGACTTCGGCAAGACATGGACAGCGCCGGATCGTCAGAACGTCCGCTTTCCCGAGGAGTCAGGGCACGCGCTCGTGCAGGTCTGGCAGATCTGTCCCGGGCCGGCCGCCGAACCTGACCTGCTCTACTGCGGCGTCGAGCCCACTGCGCTGTTCGAGTCGAAGGACAGCGGAGAGACGTGGAGCGCAGTCCAGGGTCTGCTGGCGCACGAGCATCGCCCGCAGTGGACGCCCGGCGGCGGCGGCATGTGTCTGCACACGATCATTCCCGATCCGGAGAATCCGCGCCGAATGCTGGTAGCCATGTCGACCGGTGGTGTTTATCGCACCGACGATGGCGGAAAGTGCTGGCAGGCACGTAACGTTGGCGTCCGCGCGGAGTTCCTGCCGGATAAGTATCCCGTGTTCGGGCAGTGCGTGCACAAGGTCGTCCAGAATCGTAAGCGTGCGGCTCGGCTTTTTCTCCAGAATCACTGGGGGCTTTATCGCAGTGATGACTGGGGCGACACGTGGCACGATATCGCTAACGGCGTTCCCTCGGATTTCGGCTTCGCGATGCAGATGCACCCTCACGATCCCGACACGGTCTATATCGTCCCGCTCGAGTCCGACCAGTTTCGCTGCGTTCCCGAGGCGAAACTCCGAGTCTACCAAACGCGCGACGCAGGCGCCTCGTGGAAGCCGCTGAGCAATGGACTGCCCCAGCGTGATGCGTACGAGACGGTGCTGCGTGACGCACTCACAGCGGACTCGCTCGACCCCGCCGGCATCTACTTCGGCACGCGGAGCGGTAAGCTCTTCGGCTCGGCCGACGAGGGTGAGACCTGGCGCGAGATCGCTGATGGTCTGCCGTCCATCGTCTGTGTCAAGGCGTCCGTCATCGGCAGCGGTGAATCGGCATGATTACCATAGAGCTGCCGAGAGCCCTACAGCCGCACGCGCAGGGTAGCCCCGTGTTGGTGCTCGACCAGCCATGCGCTACCGTGCGCGACGCACTCACGGAGCTCGCCCTGCAGTGGCCGGGCGTGCGCGACCGCGTGCTCGACGAACGCGGCGAGCTGCGGCCTCACGTCAACGTCTTCGTCGACCAGGACAGCATTCGCTATCGCGGCGGGCTCGGAGCGCCGGTTAGGGAAGGGGGCACGATAACGATCGTCCCCGCGGTGAGTGGAGGATAGGCATGGCGAAGGTCACCAGGAAGAAGTCACTGGCTGGTAGGCGAGAAAGACTGGTTGCCGTTGTAGCCGGCGCAACGCGCGGCGCGGGACGCGGCATCGCGCGGGCTCTGGGCGAAACCGGGGCCGTCGTGTATTGCACGGGGCGCAGCGTTCGCGGTAATCCATCGCCTTACGCGCGGCGTGAAACGATCGAGGAGACCGCCGAGCTGGTGAGCAAAGCCGGTGGTACCGGAATCGTCGTTCGGGTGGATCACACAGTGGAGGATGAAGTCCGCGCCCTCTTCGAGCGGGTGGGAGCCGAGCACGCGCATCTCGACGTCCTTGTCAACAGCATTGCCGGCGAGGATCCCATGCTTGGAGGATGGACGTCGTTCTGGGAGACCGATCTGACGAACAGCGCGGCAGCGCTCCGCCAGTCGCTTCTCTCGCACGTGATCACCGCGAAGCACGCCGCGCCGATGATGATCCGGCAGCGGCGAGGTCTCATCGTCGAGGTGACGGAAGGCGACATGCTTTTCGGTGGCGGCAATGTGTTGAGCGATCTCGTCAAGTCGTCTCTCAAAGCGCTCGTGGTAAGGATGTCCGAGGAGCTCCGCAAACATCGCGTGGCTGCAGTCGCGATCACTCCAGGATTTCTCCGCTCCGAAACGATGCTCGGGCATTTCGGAGTGACCGAGGAGAACTGGCGGGACGGAGGAAAGAAGGATCACAACTTTCTCGAATCCGAGTCGCCCTTGTTTGTCGGCCGAGCTGTCGCAGCGCTGGCTCAGGACCGCAAGGTGTTGGAGAAGACGGGCGACGTCTTCAGCTCGTGGGAGCTGGCGCGCGAGTACGGGTTCACGGATGAGGATGGACGGCGGCCCGATTGGGGCAAGCACTTCCAGGAGAACGTGATCCCGTCGATGCGTTGGATGAAGGCTAGTCTGGAGCGCCACGTCGGTTTTTTAGATCGTCTGGCGCGCCGAGGCAGGCAGTACCTGGGTGAGACCTCGTAGGAGACAGGCTTCAGACGGGCTGGCATCAAGGACGAAGGGTTATCCGGATACATCGGATGAAACGGATTATTCGGATTGACTCCCGTTAGAGGAGGCTTCGCTGCAGAGGAGCGATCCGATTGATCCGTTCTATCCGAAGTATCCGGTGCGTCAGGATAAGCCTGACTTCTCTTGTGAACTGAAAGGAGTTCGCCATGTGAAATGCCTATGAGACATGTAGCCTAGCGGGCGGCTTGGTCGAGCGATCGGCCGGTCGAAGCCCTGCGACGCGAAGGTGCGAGCCGAAACGCGAGTGAACCCACGGAGGCCTCGAAAAGCCAAGATGGGAGTGGCCA
>JBHENQ010000121.1:0-75287 GCA_046261975.1 Gemmatimonadaceae bacterium
TGATCCGGGCCCGTCCGCCGAAGGAAGCACGCAGCGAGCTCTCCCTTGTATCAACCCTTACTTCGAAGTACTGAGTCTCCCCCTTGCACAGTCGGTTCTGCACGATCTGCGCAAGGCGGCCGTCGGAGAATTCGAGCGTGACAAGCGCCACCGCGTCGCTATGCTCCTCACGGACTCCACACGTGGAGATAGTCGCTGACACAGCATGAGGCTTCTCTCGGAAGATCGCCATGGCGTAATCCACGAGGTGTACTCCAGCCTCGTAGAGTGTCCCCTGCAGGAGTTGCCGGCGCCAACCCGGTTCCGCCCAGGGGGGCAGGTCCATCAGTTGCCAAAGTTGCACGAAAACCGGAGGTGCACCTTGCGACGCTGCCGCGGCATCGAGGACGGCTCGAAAAATCGGCATCTCACGAAACTCGTGGTTTAACGCAATGCGCCTGCCTGCGTCTCTGGCTACCTGTAAGACCGTCTCGGCTTCGGCGACGCTCGAAGCGAATGGTTTCTCGCATATCACATCAGCAGAGGCTGCAAAGCTCCGCAGGCACTGTTCGGCGTGCAGGGTGGGAGGTGTGCCAATGACTACGACATCCGGCCGCGTTTCGCCGAGCATGTGATCGAGGTCAGCGAACACCGGAACACGCCATTTTGCCGCAGCTCTTTCGCGACGCTGCAGGTCGACGTCGCAGGCGCCTACAATAGACGCCCCACGAATGCCGGCCAGCGCAGGGAGATGGATCGCGAAGCCGGCATTACCCAGCCCGATGAGAGCAACGCGAGAAGGGGCCATCCAAATACCGGATTAGAGAGGGTAAGCGACAACCGTTGGGAAAGTAGTGCCGGACGCGGGCTCTACGGGCTGGCGACGCGGTTATAGACAGTGCCGATGAGTCTTCCCAGAGCGTATCCTACTACGAAGGCGTAGACAAACCCGATCAGGCTGCCCAGAAAGGTTACTCTGTAGCCGGGGAAGTAGGCCGCAAGCAACTGCAGGTGCTCGCCGACGTTTGGACCGCCCTTGATCACCAGAAAATTAGTCGCCACGAACAGACCGCCCCCGAACAGAAGTCCGGTGGCGACGCCCCACGCGCGAGCGTTCAAGCGCAAGATAGCGTGACGCAACGCTTCCTTCTCACCGTCTGTCTGAGCGTCCTTTATCGAAGCCATTTATCAGATGTGATCGAGGAAATCGCGCGTCTCCGACAGCTCTGCCCGCGTGAATGTGAAAAACAGCGAGATGGCAACCGCAAGGTTTCGGCAAAACGCGGTGAACCAACCGAGGATGAAACCGGTGAAAAATCCCCAGGCAAGTCCGATGAATGCGCCCTGCCAGGTTACGCTGTAACCATAGAAGTACTGGCCGAGCAGCCCAAGCTTGAAGGGACGCTCGGGCGGCAGAAGGAGGTACATGGCGGTGAGAAAAAACACGACCAGACCGGCGGCGGTCCCGATTGCCACGCCGAATGCGCGCTTGTGGAGCGGTCCAAAGGCCAGCGCCGGCGCGATCTCCGATTCCTGCGTTTCGAGGTCTTCCTGGAGATCACTCACGGCATGCGTGAAACCTGCTGGGCCCTTCTCGAGCTGGTTCGGCGCGCCAGCCAAGGACGTCCTCACCTCATCGTCACGCATGAGCACCAGCCCCGTCCGGGACAGTGTGGGAGAAATTGCGCGCCGCCGCCGCTGTGGCTCACGCGTCATTTCCCTGGCGCGACCGGCGCGTCCCAGGAGTGGCGCCGTGTCGGGATCGGCGGCCATGTCTGCAACCCCACCTCCGCGTAGGCCTCTACGGTAGGGTCAGGCACGGGTGCGCCGATTGTACCATGCAGGAGTGACCCGAGCAAGGCGGAAACTCCATTGCTCAGATAATATACGAGGTGGAGAGGGATCGATCCAAGGCCGAACAGCAGCCCTCGCCGCCGAGTGAGGAAGATGTAGAGGCCGCGATTCGACACCAACGGTGGCACCAGGAAGGTTGCGGCCAGAATCAGCCACGGCAGCTTCCAGGACAACAAGGATACGCAAGCGCTGATCAGGGAGAGCCACACCAGAGCGGTGTTGAACTTCTCGATCGTTCGCAGGTTGAGCGTCCGCGTCCGAACCGCGATTCCCTGGTGGAGGAGAAGCCGCATCCATGGCACACCGCGGTCTCGGAGGTCGGTTACCATGACCGTTTTCAGGGTCCACTTCTTCAGATGGGTAACCTGGATCTCAGGGCGAAGTACGATTCGCCTTCCCAGTGCGCGAATGCGATGTCCCAGCTCGATGTCTTCCACCTGTGGCCGCGAGAAGTGCCACTCATCATACATTCCGGCCTCCGCGAACGTGCTACTTCTTACAGCCCCACAGCCCGCCCAGAATGTTTCGGCGTCTCCTGGGCTCTGCTGATGAACGTAGTGGTGCAGCAGGTTGCGATACTGTGAGGCGAGGCCGGTGGCTGGCGGGTCGGCGTCGTAGGAACCGAAAACGGCGCTGACATCGGGGTCCTCCATCATTACCGTCGCCAATGCGCGGAGCGTGTCAGTATGGACTCGAACATCGGCATCCAGAAAGACCACGCACGCGCCACGCGCAACCTCGAACCCTCTATTGCGAGCATAGGCCGGACCTCGCTTACGGCCCGGAAGTTTCACGACGGTGTCCGCATAGCGGGCTGCGATAAAAGCCGAGTCGTCCGTGCTGCCGTCATCCACAACTATAAGCTCCCAACACGAGCGTGCCAGATCACTCGCCACCAGAGCTGAAAGCGTGATATCCAGTACCGAGCTCCCCTGGTAAACCGGCACTACGACGGACAGAAAAGGCGTTATTGGGACAGTCACGTTTCACCCATTGGTGCGAGATGCTGTCCGACGCGCCGCCCTTGCGAGCGTAGCCAGAGGTAACTCCGAAATCGCGCCGATCCATATGACTCCAGCCTGCCCGGACGCCGGAAGTAATACATGTCGAGCCGCGGAAGCATGTGCGGCGAGTCGGAAGGCTCGATCTGCCGCAGCTCTGTAGTGCAAGCACGGGCATACGCGGAGCTGACAACGGCGGTCGCCGTGTCGTTGACACCGCCGAAAGGATACGCAAAGGAGGTCGGTGTCCGTCCTGTTCTCGCGGCAAGCTGTCCTATACAGTGCACCACTTCATTTTCCAGCTCATCGCCGCTCAACATGGTGAGATTCCGGTGGGTTCGGCTATGTGCTCCAAGGGAAACTCCAGCGTCTGCGAGCTCGCCCAGCGCGTGCCAGTCGAGTAATGGCAGAGTGGGCACTCGCCGATCAGGTATCCCACACCAGGCGTTGGTCTGACCTACCTGCCCGCTCACGACGAAAAGTGTGACGGGCAGGCCGTGATCCAGCAAAAGCGGTGCAGCTATGGATTCGAAGTTGACGAACCCATCGTCGAACGTGATCGCGACTGCATTTTCCGACTCCGGTACCGCAAGCAGCTCCTCGAGCGGTGTCACGCGTACGGCGTCGGATGAGAGCCAGCGCACGTGCTGCCGGAACGTCTCCTCGTCGACGGAGATCGGCGAATCCGTCGGGTCGATGGAATGGTAAGTCAAGATGGCCCTCACATGACGGGTCCCACGACGCTTTGGGAAGTTGAGTAGCCCTGTGATGGCGTCGTACCGCAGAGACGGTCCACCAACTCCAAGTATTGAGGCACCACGGCACTTTCCGTCCAGTTCGAGTGAAAACCTTCCAGTGCTGCGCGCGCCAGCGTGTTGCGGTATGGCGGATCATTTTGCAATCGGTGCATGGCGGACGCCAACTTCTGAGGAGAATCGAAAGTCTCGCCGCCACCACAGCGGGCTACGAGTTCCGGCAATGGGCCGATGCGGCGTGCGATCACAGGCGTGCTTCGGCTGAACGACTCGATGACCACGTAACCGAACGTTTCGAAACCAACCGATGGCACAAGTGTCGCGATTGCGTGGGCGTAGTATCGGCCGGTTTCCTCGACCGGGAGGCGTCCGAGAAACCGCACGCGCGAATTCTCCCGTGCCAGGTCACGCAGCGCCGCACCGTGCGTGCCTTCACCGACAATGAGCAGATCCGCGTTCGGATACGTCTCGAACACCGGGATCACATCATCAAGCCCCTTGAGTCGTTCCAGCCGGCCCACGAAGAGAAAGTAAGGTCGATCGTGCGGGCGTTGGCTCTGAACGGATGGCTCACTCGACGTCGCGTCCGGAAGAAAACCGGGAATCACTTCCATATCGCGTGGAAAACCGAATTCCTTGTGCTTTGCGCGGCTGAACTCACTGAGGGCTATGAACGCATCCACGTGTTTGAGCTGTCGTTCGAGAAGTCCCGTATAGCGCCAGAGCTGAGGAGGCCTGCGATAGCGCAAAGTACACCGAAGGCACTGCCGCCCAACGCAGGCTTCGCGCGCGTGCCGCCAGAGAACGTGCGTTGGGCAGACGAGCCAGTGCTCCCATGCAGTATAAAGCTTGACTGCACGCCCGGCTGACAGGATTCCCGGTCCGCCGGCGAGCGAGATGTTGTGGTAGTTGATCACATCGAAGGACTCGCGGTCGAGCATACCGTTCAACTTGCGTCTGGTGACAATGCTGCGACCTGTCTGCTGCATGAGAACGACGTCGAGAGTCGGCGACCAGCTTCGCACCCTACGCACGACCACCCCATCGTTGTCGACTGACTTGGGTGTCTGTCCGTCACGCAGAACCTCATAAGCGTCCGTGTTGCAGAGCACCGTGACGGAGTGCCCACGACGAACGAGGGCGCGCGCCAATCGCTGGACGCCGATTCCGTCTCCGCCAAAGTTGTGCGGCGGGTAGAACGTGGTTACCATGCAGAACCGCAGAGGCCTCATCGTGCGGCCTCTCGTAGTGCGTCGAGCGCTGCGCTGGCTCCGTTGGACCAACTCAGCCTGTCGGCACACTCGCGCGCCCGCCGGCCGAGCTCTCTCCGGAGTGGCGCGTTTGCGACCAGAGACTGCATCGCGTCACGGAGAGACTCCTCGTCACCGGGGCGTACGAAGATCCCGCCTCCCGCGAGCAGCTCGGGCAGAGGACTCGCCGTGGTAGCTATCACCGGTGTGCCGCAGGCGGCCGCCTCGACAGCCGGAAGGCCGAAGCCCTCGGACTCCGACGGGAGAACGAGCGCGACCGCGCCGGTCAGGAGATGCCGGAGCTCTTCGTCCGGAAGGAATCCGGTCCAGCGAATGAACGGGCTGGTTTGCGCGGAATCTATCGAAGACTGAATGCGAAGGCGGTCGCCGAAAAAGACGTCGCCGTTCGTAGCACCCACCAGAAGGAGATACGGTGCCTTACTGGAGTCTTTGCCTACGAGCGCGGCGTGAGCGCGAACCAGCACATCCACATTCTTGTGTGGGTTGAAGCCGCCAACGTACACGAACCAGCGGGCTCCGGCAGGGAGGCCTACTCGCGCCGCAGCGGCCGCAATTTCCCCCTCCGAATCGCTCGGCCTGTAGGCCGCGGCGGGAGCCTCTGACGCTACGCGAATCCTTTTCCGCGCAACTCCAAGTACTTCATTGAGCTCTCGCGCTGCGAAATCGGAAACGGTGAGCACAAGCCGCGCCTGAAAAAGAGCCATCGCAACCTTGACTTTCCAGAAGAGCCGGTCTCGCACAGACGGCAACGTCAGTTTCGGGAACCGCTCAGCGATTGCGTCGTGCACCGTGACTACAGCGGCGAGTCCTGGGATGAGCGGAAAGTACGTATAGACCGACGGAAAAAAGAATACGTCCAGCCGCTCGCGTTGAACGGCTGCGGAAAAGCGGAGCATGTCTCGTGGCGATCGGTAGCCTTGAGCGGCAGCAGCTTGGGTGGGCGATACACTCTGTGGCACCCGCACGAGGCGAACCCGCTCATCGCGCAGATCGAATCGCTCAGCGGCACGCGCATCCGCGAAGCAGATGAACTCGTCATCTCGAGTCAGCGGCACCATGGCTCTCAGCAACTCACGCGCAAAGCGGCCGTAGCCCCGCCCGTTAGCCCAGCACGATGCGTCGACACCGATGCGCACGGTTACCGCACGGCGGCGGCGGCCGATGAGTGGGGATAGGCGGCCTGCTGCTCTTGCCTCGGCCGCTGCTCAACCTTTTGCTCCTCGTGGTAATCGAAGTCGGTATTCACCGACCAGATATCGTGGCTGCCACCCCTCATGTTCTCAACGGTCATCATGGCGGTGAGCATCGAATGGTCCTGATTGTTGTACTTATGCATCCCGTTGCGGCCGACCGTGTGGAGGTTGGGAATTGGGTCGATGTAGCTGCGAACGGTGTCGAGGTGTTCCCGGTAGGTGGAGTCGTAAACAGGATAGGCCTTGGGCATGCGCACTACGCAGCCATCCACGACCAGTTGCCGGTCTGCAAGCCCCAGCTCGCCCAATTCCCTCTTAGCAAGCTCGATGAGGTCCTTATCAGCGCTCGACCAGAGTCCATCACCTTCGAAACAGAAGTACTCCATGCCAAGGCAGGTTACGCCCCGCTTCGGCACCATGGCGGCACTCCAGTTGTTGAAATTCTGAATGCGACCAACCTGCACGCCTGGCGTATGAATGTATATCCAGTTATCGGGGAAGAGATTCTCCTGCTCCAGCATCAGAGCGACAACCAGGAAGTCTCTGTAGTTGAGGGAGTCGCCGGCAACTCGAATGCTCTTGGGCACGCTCGGTTGGAGCGCCTGAACCAGCGAGCGAATGGGCATCGTGGTGATGAAATGATCACCCTTGATGCGCTGCTCGCCCGACGGGGTTTGCGCCCGCACCGCCACGACACGCCCACCCTGCATTTCGAAGGCTTTCACATTGTGCCCCATGCATACGCTGCCGCCCCACTCGGTAACGCGATCGCGCGCTGCCTCCCACATCTGTCCAGGACCCAATCGGGGATACTGAAATTCGTTTATCAGCGTCTTGATCTTCGTCGACCGGTTGTTGAGCGCGGCTGCCGAAAGAATGGCCTTCGCGAGTGAGAGACCCTGTATGCGCTGGGCAGCCCATTCCGCTCGTATCTCTGTGCAAGGAATTCCCCAGACCTTTTCCGTGTATGTCTTGAAGAAGATGTTGTAGAGCCGCTTCCCGAAGCGGTTTGTCACCCACTGTTCAAAATTCTCCTCCACTGGTGACGGCCAGAAATGAGACTTCAAGTAGCTCAGTACGATCATCACCGCGTTCCATAATCCGAGTCCGCGCAGTGCATTGGCTGCTTTGAGCGGGTAGTCGAAGTAGACTCCGCCATAATGGATTCGCGACATTCTCGGAACAGAGATGAACTCATCGCCGAGTACCTCGTGCCACAAAGCCTCCACCGGCGCGATCTTGGTAAAGAACCGGTGTCCGCCGATGTCGAACCGGTAGCCGTTGTATTGAGCTGTGCGCGAGATCCCGCCAACCATCGAGTCGGCTTCCAGTACCGTTACGGCGATACCGTCCTTGGCCAAGAGGTAGGCCGCCGTCAGACCTGCAGGGCCCGCACCGACCACTACTACGTGGTCTCCGGGGCGGAGGGGGGTGACAGGACGCGGAGATAGAGGGGGGGAAGTCTCCACTTTCATTCTAGCACACTCGTACGAGAGAATCACCAGGGCCAAGCCAATAGCCTACGACCTCGCCGGCTGCCCATGAGCTCACAAACAACGCGATAAGCGGGAGCGAACGGAGCAACTCAATTCGGTTACGACGCTTTCGCATGACGCGGGCAACGGTACGGTAGAACAGCAGGGGTGGGAGCATCAGCGCCGCCACCCCGTACATAGCGCGCCTCGGCATGGCTGCCCCAGCGACCCGCGCGCCCGCGTAAGAGCGGGCGTAAAGGTACCGCTGGTGCAGGTACTCCGAAACCGTATAGTGCTTCTTGTGCCAAACATGGATCTCCGGACGACAAATGAGCTCTATGCCGTCACGCCGCATAGCATCGTGTAGCACGTTCTCCCATGCTCCCCTGGCGATCACCTGGCGATAGCGTTCCAGTAGCTCGCGGCGATACACAACGTTGTTGCCCGTTAGCCATGTCGCCGTTCCGGCAGGTATGGGCGGCATGCAATGGCTGTACTCGCACAGGAATGCCGCCCAGTCCACAAGCTTCCCGGTAGCAGCGTTCTCTACAGTCCCGCCCACAACCGCAGCACCAGCCTTCTGAGCGTCCAACAAGCGGCGCGCCCATCCGGGTGGCACGATGACGTGGTCCTCGATAACGGCAACGGACTTTGCCTTGGTCGCAGCAAACGCCATTGCGCGCAAATCGGGTATTGTGGTCTCCGCCGGTGCCACCAATAGTCGCACCGTTGGAAACTCGGACCGAATCGCCTTCCGAACTGCCTCACCGCACCTATCTGCCACAATTACTTCCAGGGCCACCTGCTGCGCTTCGGAGACTAGCGCGTCGAGGCATCCGCGGAGGTCCTGCAATCCGTTCACTGACGGTACCACAACAGCCAGCTCAGCCGCTTGCCGAGAGGCTTCTGTGGTCACGCTTCGCCCCTGCTGGGCATGTCGTTGCGGTTCTGCTTCTCGAAGCGGTGTCGCCACTTCCACGTCAGGTCAGCCTCCTGGCTGGCGGACAGGCTTGCCGCCGCGTTGATGGCTGCATTCGAAGCACACCCAGTGCCGGGAGCCGAGCTTGGAACGTCGGGACCTCCAGCCACGAGCCGTTCAGGTCGCAGGGTAATAGCCAAGTCATTGGCACTTATCCGGGTTGAACCATATGGCATCGCATGACGATGGCCGCGTCGCAAGCCTCGTCGGTCAGGTACGGCCATGCTTCGACTAGGCGGTGCGTTGGCAGGTGTAGACATGGGAGACGATTTTGTGGCACAGGCGCCACAAGCATCGCTGCTAGAATCGTTTGCGCGCCAGCAACTCCAACCGCCCAAGCTCGTGTGGGATGGGCCCCCAGACGCGAAGAAGACGATGCATGAACCTCGAAACGCCTGCGGCGTGGCTGTTGCGCTGGAGGCAGCGAGTGGGCGCCAGTCTGAAGCCACTCTGTGCAAAGAAATGCGCCAAAAAGACACGCGAAAAAAAGTCTGCAAAGCGAACTGCCGACCCGTGCACGATCCTTGCCTTTTTCGGCGCTGCCTCACCCGAGCATCTCCGCGAAGCATATCCGGCGGAAGCCCGGAGCACGGCCTGGAATCGCATAACCTTGCCGAATTGTGTCACTACCGGAGCACGCAATAACCCCCTCGAGAGTCAGCCGGCCCCGCGAATCACCCAACGTGGCTGTGGTCGTAACCTGCACGCGAGACCGCCGTTACCTCGAGACGGCCTTGCGAACCCTTTGCTCGTTCTGTCGCGATCGAGGTGTAGAGCTCGTGGTCGCTCGGCCTGAACCAGAGTCCGAGCTCAGCGAATGGGAGGCGGGGTTTCCAGGAGCGCGCTTTGTCAGTGCTGCTGACAACGCCACGGCCTCGCTGAGGGCTGCAGGCATGAGCGCGATTCGCGGCGACATAGTTGCGATTATGGACGACACGATGAACATAGACTACGGAAAGATATCGCATCTGCTACTCAGGCAGTTGGGGAACGGAGCCACGCTCGACCAGACGAGAATAGAGAGAGAAGAGTTGGGACGGCAGTGGGCCGCAGCCTTCGCGCGCCACGGCACTGCCATCATGGCGAACGGTCGAGCCAAGGCAACGTTGTCGGTCGCGACCGAGCCGAGCGCGTGATCGTGGACGCAACACTTGTTGCCTCGCCTCCACCGCAACAGCCAACGATACAGAAACGGGCGCCTGCCACGAACTCTGAAGCAGTCGTGCGGCAGCCTACTTCCTGGCGGATGCCGCCTCGCGCCATCGCCTGGCGACTGTTCTTCACCTGCTGGATTGTTTACGCTCTTCATTTCGCCACCGATGTGGTGCGCGAGCACTATCCGGCCATCGCCTTAGGAGATCACTTTTCTTTCCGCCTTGATGAATACGCCGGACTTCATCCAGACCTCTTCGAGAAGCCCGGTTACGGCTGGCACATTGGCAATAACCCGGGCGTTTCCATTCTTGCCGCCATACCCTATGCCCTGGCCAGACCCGTCATCGATCCTTTGGTTGCGTCCGTCAAGGAGCGCCGGGCAGCCAGCGGCCTGACGGACCCGCCAGAGTTCATGACTCCGCGGCCGAACGCGCGGAAATTCTTTGCCGAAAGCTGGCGCCGCGGTCTGGACATCAAGCTCGGCCTGGCGGCTCTCGTCACGCACGCGCTATTCATGGTCCCAAGCTCTGCGCTCGGCGTGGTCTTCATGTTCTTTGCTTTGAGAGCCGTGTTCGCATCGGATCGACGGGCACTCTGGCTTTCTCTGCTTTACGCCTTTGGAACGCCGGTCTTTTTCCGCACCGGGTTTCTGAACCACAACCTCATGCTTGGCCACATTGCCTTCATGGGATTCCTGGCCATATGGAATCCGCTGCGGAGCCCCCGCGTGTCATCCGAACGCCGCTACCTTCTCGCGGGGCTCGCTGGCGGCACCGCTCTGCTCTTCGATTACAGCGGCGTAATATTCCTCCTAGGCATCTTCGGCTATGGCGCAGTAAAGCGATGGCGGGAGAGCTCGCCACGCGACGCCGTACGCCACAGTGCCATGTACGTGGTGGGAACGCTGCCCCCAGTGGTTGTCCTCCTCTTTTATCAGTGGCGCAGCTTCGGCAACGCGTTCTTTCCGGGGCAGCACTGGATGCCGCCGGTGCGCTGGATCGAGCTCGGCTATCAGGGCTATGGTGGCCCCCAACTAGAGCTGCTCTATGCGCTGGCGTTTGACCATCGATTTGGCCTGTTCATGGCGGCTCCCGTACTGCTGCTGGCGCTCGCCTGTCCGTGGGCGAACCGCGGCGAGCGGCGAGTCCTTCCTGCTCTGGAAGAGCTGGTCTGTCTGGCACTCTTCATCGTGCTGTGGATGTTCTTCAGTGGCAGCAACTACACAAGGCTCCAGTGGAACACTGGCGTGCGCTACATGACGCCTATTCTGCCATTCATCTTTCTGCCTGCGGCCATAGTGTTGGTGCGGATGCGCTTGCGCGCCGTCTATGTGATCTCACTTTTTTCATTCATTCTGGCGTGGTGCATGGCGATGAATCGCGAGGTCTGGCGGCCGCTGGGCGTTCTCGAGCCCATCGCCCGGATCCTCGTCGGCGGATTTGAGCTCCCGGCGCTCACTACACTCTCGCGGATGCCAGGAATGTTCGGCACCTACGTCGGCGATGGCGTGTCACCGCTGCCGTTATTCATCCTGGCGGGCGCCGTGATCTATCTAATCTGGTGGGGACGCCTCGGGAGTGCAGGGGCTCGGGGGGCACGTTAGATAGATGACTGTGACGGGGCACGGCTACCGTAATCAAGACGGAGGCTCAATGACTGCGTTCGGGACGGGAGGTGGGCCGACAGCAGAACCGCTTGCGGCTGCGACGCTGGACGTCGTGATTCCCGTCCTCAACGAGGCACACGTATTGGAACGAAGCGTGGGCACCGTGCGACGCTTCCTCAGCGAGAATCTCAAGTACTCGTGGCGCGTCGTCATAGTGGACAACGGATCGACCGACGGGACACGCGAAGTCGCGCAGAAGCTGCAGACACAGTATGACGACGTTACGTTCTACTATCTGGAGGAGCGCGGCCGTGGCCGAGCTCTGCGGCATGCCTGGACCGCGAGCCAGGCCGATGTGGTTTGCTACACCGACGTGGACCTATCAACGGAGTTGGCAGCGCTGCCAAAGCTGGTGGATGCGATACTCAGTGGCCGGTATGATGTTGCCACCGGGTCGCGCTTAATGAAGGAGTCGCAAACCGTACGTTCGCTGAAGAGAGAGTTGATCTCGCGTGCGTACAACCTGCTCGTGAAGGGCGTATTGCGCACGTCGTTCAGCGATGCTCAGTGCGGGTTCAAGGCCGTGAGCCGTCGCGCGGTGGAACGCATCGTTCCGCAGATCCAGGACGATTGCTGGTTTTTTGACACGGAGCTGCTTGTGCTCGCTGAAAAGCAGGGCTACCGCGTAAAGGACATACCGGTGCTATGGGTGGAGGACGACGACAGCCGGGTGAAGATCATCCGGACTGCGTGGGACGACATCAAGGGTGTCTGCCGGCTGCGATGGGCACTGTGGCACCGAAACAGGAGCCGAATCCAAACAGCAGCCGGAGCCGAACGGCCTCTGCACGGGCCCGTACCAGCTCACGCGACCAGCATGGAGAACGACCGCGCCTGAGCCGCCGGTGTCCGCTCCGCGAAAGCATTCTCTGTTTATAACTGGGGCCACCGGTTACGTCGGCCGCTCGCTTCTTTCCCGCATCCCGTTCGAGAGCTTTGAAGCGATATACTGCCTGAGCCGCGAAGGTAAGCCGCCATCATCTCCCGGCAGGCAAGTGCCGGTCACCTGGATTCGCGGCCGACTGGAGGACGCGAAGCTCTACGGTCCGTTTCTCTCTGCCTGCGACACAGTGCTTCATCTCGCCGCGGTCAGCGGGAAGGCACGGCCGCAGGAGTTCGACCGTGTGAACAGAGGCTCCACCGAGCTCCTTCTACAGCAATGCGCCCGTGCGGGCGTTCGAAATTTCCTATATGTCAGCACCATCGCGACGCGGTTTTCCGACAACGAGTATTACCACTACGCCCGCTCGAAGCTTCGCGCCGAGGAGGCGGTGCGGCGCAGCGCGCAGCATTATACCATTGTGCGACCCACCATCGTAGCAGGCTCAGGTTCGCCAGTGTGGCAACGCCTCGAGAAACTTGCGAATGCTCCTCTGTCGCTGATGATTGGAGACGGCAGCGCGCGCGTGCAGCCAATTCACGTTGACGATCTCGCCGATCGGCTTTTGGACCTGATCATCCGTTCCAAATTCGACGGGCGCACGCTCGAGCTCGGAGGACCCGAGGTGGTCACGATGGCGGACCTTCTGCGTCGATTTCATCGAGCCCGTCACGGCAAGGATCCGAGATTCATCCGCATGCCTTACCGTCCCCTTGTGCGTTTGCTGGCGCTGATCGAGCGACCGCTGTTCAACCTGCTGCCAGTCACGGCCGGCCAGCTGGCCTCGTTTGCGAACGACGGGGTCGCGCGGGAGAGCATTCCGGAAGGCGAGCATCACAGGCGTATGAAAACGATCGACGAGATGATACATCTCGGGCGTGACAATGTCTGAAGACCCGACGAGGCTCCCCATGGAGCGTGAGTGCCGCGTCTTCTGTAAATACCTTGTGGGCCAGGCACCGAACGCCTACGTCCTCGGCAAGTACGTGGACGGCCATCGTTCGAGCAACTTTCGCACACACGGTCCAGCTCAATCCATCGACCGTCTGCTCATGAGAATCGCACTGGCCCAGCCCCTGGGAACCAGGCTTGCCGATACGTACGCGCGCGTTTTCGTGCCTCGAAGCGTGCTGCGTCACAAGCTGGTGTTGCTCCTCGCGATCATCGAGAGCTGTGCTCCGACACACGAATTCTTCGATGGACCGCCAAAGCCCGGCCTGCCTTCGCTCGCGTTCGAGTTTGCTCGTGCCGGTGTCGGCTTTGCCATCGCATTTGCGGTCGGGTGCATCCTCTTACTCCCGGCCCACGCCGTGCTCTCGCTTGCGCAAACGCGGCGAAATGATTCCACACCAGGCGCGCTCGCCCGGGCGAATCATTCGTGAAGTCAAGCATCGTCGTGGTGGGATCAGGACCGAGCGGTGTGCACTTCGCGCTCACCGTACTACAGAAAGGGCACCGAGTGACGTTGCTCGACGTGGGGCGAGAGGCGCCGGCCAATGTTCGGCCTTCGGATCGCTTCAATGAGCTCAAGGCCAACCTGCACGACCCGGTTGAATACTTTCTGGGTCCGGACCTGGAAGCGATGGTTTCTCCCGGACTACAGGGTGAATACTACGCCTTTCCGCCAAGCAAGCGCTATGTTTTCGTGGACGCGTCTGATTTCGGCGCGCGAGCCCGCGGTTTCTCGCCGCTTTTTTCCCACGCGCGCGGTGGGCTCGCCCAGGCCTGGACGGGCGGCGTCTATCCTTTCAACGATGATGAGCTGCGGGATTTCCCCTTTTCATACGCCGACATCGAGCCGTGTTACAGCGAAGTGGCGCGGCGAATAGGCATCAGTGGAGTGGCTGATGATCTGGCCCGGTTTCATCCGGTCCATGAACATATCATGGAGCCGCTGAGGCCCGACCTGCACTCGGAGATGCTGTTGGCCGCGTACGACGCGCGCCGCGCTTACCTGAACCACGAGCTGCGCGCCTATGTCGGACGGTCCCGCATTGCGACGCTCACGCGGCCAAGCGACGGCCGCGAAGCCTGCAGTTACCTTGGCCGCTGTCTCTGGGGATGCCCGACGAACGCCCTGTACACGCCCGCTGCGACCCTTCGCCAGTGCGAGCGCTACCCTGGCTTTCGCTACCACCCTGGTGTACGGGTGAGTCACTTTCGTTTCGATGCGCGTCGGCGCATCACGTCTGTATTTGCCGAAGCGGTGGATGGGAGTGGAGGTCAGCCGGAGGACATCGCCGTGGACACACTTGTGCTGGCCGCCGGCACCCTCGCCTCGAGCAAGATCTTCATGGAGTCAGTGCGTCGCGGCACCGGCGAGATCCTCAGGTTGCCGGGCCTCATGGATAACCAGCAAATACTTGTTCCCTTCCTGACGCCTCGCATGCTGGGGACCGTCTCGCCGGCTGCGAACTACCAGTACCACCAGGTAGGAATGGGCTTTGTATCTGATGATCCACGCGAATTCATCCACGGGCAGATCACCACCCTGACCACGGCACTCGTTCATCCCATCATCCAACGGATGCCTTTCGATCTTGCAACGTCCGCAAGAGTTTTCCGAAATCTGCGGTCCGCGCTTGGGATGGTGAACGTCAACCTTCACGACACCAGACGGGCAGACAGCTTTCTGACACTCGAGAACGATGGGGGTCCGAAATCTTCGCAGCTAGTCATCGAGTATGCTCCGCCTGCGGGAGATAAGACCGCGATCAGGTCGGCTGTGTCGCGCGTGAAGAAGGCGCTTCGCGCGCTCCGATGCATTCCTGCGCCCGGGATGACTCATGTTCGTCCGAAAGGAGCGAGCGTTCACTATGCCGGAACGATCCCAATGGGACCAGGAAACGCAACAGCGACGGCCGATACCGACTGCCGAAGCAACGACTTTCAGAATCTGTTGTTCGTTGACGGCACGACCTTCCCGTTCCTGCCAGCGAAGAACATCACTTTCTCTCTGATGGCTAACGCCGTGCGAGTTGCGCGCGCTGCGTTCTGAAAGAGGCGAGAGAATCCTTGCTCATCAGGCATGAGGACACAGACTGCGCAGTGCCCAATGCTCACTCTGTGTACTCATGCTCGGCGTGGCTAGATGTCGCTGCTCAGCTCTGAAGGAGTAGTCGGGCGCAATTTTCTGCGCCTAGCCGCCGGCGAGACCATAGCTCGCGGCATCGCGTTCATCTCTACCATTTATCTCGCGCGAACACTCGGCGCTGCGATGTACGGTGTGATCGGCGTCGCGGCCGCAATTCTTCTCTATTTCAACCGGATCGCCGACGCGGAGTTCGACCTGGTAGGCGCGCGCGAGATTTCGCGGGACCCAGCCGCGCTTGACCGGATCGGGCCCTCGGTTGTCACTGCACGGCTGGTTATGGGAACGGCACTGGCGATCGTGCTAAGTGCGAGTGCGCTGCTGGTCCTACCTCAGCCGGACGGCACCGTGGTCGCGGTGTATTCCCTCACATTGCTCGCGGTCGCCGGCAGTACACGCTGGATTCACCTGGGGCTCGGGCAGACCGCATATGTGGCCGCTGCGCGTGTGGCAGGCGCTGCATTGATGCTTTTTCTGCTGCTCATTCTGGTGCACGACGCCGGTGATGTTGCACGCGTACCGCTGTCGGCCCTCGCGGGTGATGCGCTCGCGGCGCTTCTCCTGATGTGGCTCCTTACACGCCGCGGCTTCTCGCCGCCGGTTGAGCTCCATTGGGATGCTGCACGACCGCTGTTCCTGCAGTCGGCTCCACTCGTGCTCAGCGCGTTGCTGGGACTCCTGGTTTACAACGCGGATCTGATATTTCTACGTTTCCTCCGTGGTGAAACCACTGCCGGCTATTACGCGGCAGCATACATGATCGTCAGCCTTGCCGTAAACCTCGGCCTTAGCTACCGGCTCAGCCTGCTTCCGACGATGACGCGGCTTGCAAGCGCAGGCGACGAGCAGCGGGAGCTCTATCACACCGCAACAGCCCACGTATTCGCCGCCGTGTTTCCGGTCGCGCTGGGCGGGTTTCTACTCGGGCCGCGCCTCCTCGAGGTTGTGTTCGGCGCCGAGTTCCGGCCGGCGGCGTCAGCACTCACGGTGCTGATCTGGTCCGTGCCGCTCACGGTGTTACGCGATGTGCCTATCGTTGCGCTGGTCGCTGGACAGCAGGAGAAACGGATCTTGCGGTTACAGTTGTGGTCGGCTGCCGTTAACATCCTGCTCAACATCATGCTCATTCCCCGCTTCGGCATGCTGGGCGCCGCCTGGGCGACGGTAACCACGGAGGCGGTGCGTCTGGTTCTGGCTTTATTGCTCGTGCGGCTCGACGGCTACCGTTTGACCAGCGGGAACCGCTTCTGGCGAACCGCCGTGGCGGGCGCCACGATGGCTGCGTCGTTAATCGTCGTCCGTTCCGCCCCTCTGTGGATCGCCTTGCCCCTCGGTGCCGCCGTGTACCTGATCACGTTGGCCATGCTTGGGGGTATCCGGCTTCGCCGCGGTGCCCTCCCATCGCTCACTGTCTAGAACGCCGCATCCTGGCTTAACAGCGCTATTCGTGGCACAAACGCAACAGGTGGCCGCCCCTGCAACAATCTCGCGAGTTGCGACGGCCGAAGAGGCTAGTCTATGCCTCGTAAGCTATTGAGGGATAGCGGTTTTGTTCGTCGGCAAGGGATGGTTCCGGCGGCACCGGCCTTGCTTGAACTCCCCACGCCGCCGACGACCTACATCTGGGCGCGCTCCCATGCACTCACTACTGAAGAGACTGGTTTCTTGACCGGGGAATCATGATCAAGGCTCACTGCCTGGGGGGTGCGTGCCCGAAGTGAACTTTCGCAGGCGAATTGCGGGATCGCGCGAGCCCGCGCCAGTGCTCGCACCGGCCAGCGCTCAGCGCTTCCGATGACGGCGATCCAAGAGGCTCTTACGACGGTGCACCGGCTGCGATCAACCTGTCGCTCGTGCGGGGAGGGCGATCTCAGCCTCGTGCTTTCACTCGGATCAACCCCGCTTGCGAATTCGTTTCTTCGCTCCAGGACCGAATTCGAGACCGAGAAAAGCTTCCCGCTTGACTTATACTACTGTGAGACGTGCTCGCTCGTCCAGCTCCTGGACGTGATCGACCCGGAGGTGCTCTTCAGAAACTACATTTATGTGACGGGCACTTCCGATACGATCGCGGCGCACAACGTACGCTATGCCGATACCATCGCGGAGTTGCTCCAGCTGGGCCCTGCAGACCTTGTGGTAGAGGTGGCGAGCAACGATGGCAGCCTGCTGCGCTGCTTCAAGAAGCATCACGTGCGTACCCTCGGCATCGAGCCGGCCACCAATATCGCGGACCAGGCGCGTGCCGTTGGAGTCGAGACGCTGAATCGATTCTTCGACCGTTCAACCGCTCGAGATGTGCGTGACTCTCACGGGCCCGCGAAAGCGTTGATCGGGAACAACGTGCTGGCTCATGTGGACGAGGTCCGTTCCTTCCTGAGTGGATGCCGCGATCTGCTCACACACGACGGGCTTGCTATCTTCGAGGTGCCATATCTGGGAGAGATGCTGGAGCGCCTGGAGTACGACACCATCTATCACGAGCACCTCTCGTATTTCTCGATTACTGCGTTGCTCCGTTTGTGCGACTACGTGGGACTCTCCGTGGTCCGGATCGATCGGGTGCCAGTGCACGGTGGATCGATTCGCGTCTACGCCGCGCGCCGCGAGCACAAGGGAGAGCACGCCGGACAGGTCCTCGAGATGTCGGCAGGCGAAACAGCTGACGGGCTGACATCACGCTCACGCTACGATCGCTTCGGGTCCGATGTCGCTGAGAGTCGCCGGGCCCTGGTAGCGCTCCTCGAAAACCTCCGAAGCGACGGAGAAACTGTGGCCGGTTATGGGGCCCCGGCTAAGGGTAACACTCTTCTGAACTACTGCGGTATCGACGTTGGGCAGCTTCCCTACACCGTGGATAAGAATCCGTTGAAGGTAGGCATGTACACTCCGGGTTCTCACATTCCGGTACTGCCCGTGTCGACCATACTGGAACGCCGCCCGGACTATGTCCTCTTACTGGCGTGGAATTTCGCCGACGAGATAATGCGGCAGCAGCAGGCATACCGTGACCTTGGAGGGCGCTTCATCGTGCCGGTTCCCCGGGCAGCCGTGGTCGAGTAATGAAAGTCGTGATCCTTGCCGGCGGCCGCGGAACGAGGCTGGCGGAGGAGACGTCCACGCGTCCCAAACCAATGGTGGAGATCGGTGGTAAGCCGATCCTCTGGCATATCATGCGCATTTACGCCAGTCACGGCTTCAAGGATTTCATGGTCGCCTGCGGGTACAAGGGCGAGATGATCAAGGAGTATTTTCGGAACGTTTTCGTCCACAGCAACGACTACACCATCGACCTCGCCGACGGCTCGCTCAATGTGCTGAACGGCAGCAGCGCACTGGACTGGCGCATCGGAGTCATCGATACGGGGGTCGACACCATGACGGGTGGCCGCATTCGGCGGCTGCAACCCTGGGTCGGTGATGGACCCTTCATGGTCACTTATGGTGACGGCCTTGGCAACGTGGACATCACGGCACTCGTCGCTTTTCACAAAGCACATGGGAAGCTCGCCACGGTGACCGCGGTCCGTCCGCCTGCCCGTTTCGGCGCGCTTGTTCTTGATGGAGACGGGGTCCGAGAATTCTGTGAGAAACCGCAGACTGCCGAAGGATGGATCAATGGCGGCTTTTTCGTCTTCGAGCCGAAGGTATTGGACTATTTCGATAGAGACGACTGCGTTATGGAGCGCGAGCCACTGGAGATGCTGGCATCGGACGGGCAGCTTATGGCCTTCCGTCATGATGGATTCTGGCAGCCGATGGATACTATTCGGGAGAAGGAGCTTCTCGAGTCACTCTGGGCGAGCGGGGCTGCGCCGTGGAAGAGGTGGACATGAGTTTCTGGCCAACCCGTAGCGTCTTCGTCACGGGCGCCACGGGACTGCTGGGCTCCTGGCTGACGGAAGAGCTCGTGCGGCGTGGTGCGAGCGTGACATGCCTCGTCCGCGACTGGGTACCGGAGAGCCGGTTAATGAACGAGGGAATCCTCTCGCGCGTTCGCACCGTGCGAGGCGAGCTGGAAGATCATGCCCTGCTCGTACGTGCCCTCAACGAATACGAGGTCGATACTGTCTTCCACCTGGGCGCCCAGACGATCGTCGGAACCGCGGCGCGCTCCGCGCTGTCCACGTTCGAGTCGAACGTCCGCGGCACATGGAATCTGCTTGAGGCGTGCCGAACCTGCGCCTCGCTGGTGCGGCGGGTCATAGTCGCGTCAAGCGACAAGGCCTACGGATCGCACGAGAATCTTCCTTACACCGAGGACACACCGCTTCAGGGGCGGTACCCGTACGACGTCTCCAAGTCGTGCGCGGATCTGATCGCGCTTTCGTACTACCACACGTACCGAGTCCCGGTGGCAGTCACGCGCTGTGGAAATCTTTTCGGCGGCGGCGATCTCAACTTCAACCGGCTCATCCCGGGCACGATACGTTCGATACTGCAGGGAGAGCCGCCGCTAATTCGCAGCGACGGGACATTCATCCGCGACTACTTCTACGTTCGCGATGCGGTGGACGCATATCTACAGGTTGCGGAGAGGCTTCCGGAGCCGGGAATCCTGGGTGAGGCATTCAACTTCGGAACCGAAACGCCGGTGTCCGTGATCGAACTTGTCAACCTTCTGCTGGGTCTCATGAATTCAACGTCACTCGTTCCGACGATTCTGAACGAGGCGACGCATGAGATCCAGCGCCAATATCTGGATTGCGCCAAGGCGCGAACCCGTCTGGGATGGGAACCGTCTTTCACCCTCGAAGACAGCCTGTTGGAGACAATCGAGTGGTACAGGCAGCGCCTCGGCCGTGGAAACGCCGCGCAGCCCTCGCCTGAGGACCTGTCCCCGGTAGGTGCGCGATGAATGCTGCGCGCGATCGGGAGGCGCACGTCGTGATACTGGGCGGTGGGCCAGCCGGAGTCGGCGGCGCGTACCAGCTCCGCCGCCGCGGCCGAGCTCGCGTGACCCTGCTGGAGCAGCAGTCTGTCGTTGGAGGGAACGCAGGGAGCTTCGAGATAGACGGATTGCGTGTGGACTACGGAAGCCACCGGCTTCACGCGTCATGCGACCCTGAGATACTGGCCGATATCTCCCGGCTGCTGGATGGCGACCTGGCCAGCTACCCACGCCACGGGCGAATCCGGCTCCGCGGAAAGTGGTTGCACTTTCCGCTCAAGCCCTTGGATCTGCTTCTGCGGCTCGATCGGGGCTTCGCACTTGGATCGGCTCGCGACATGGTCGCACGTATGCTTCCCCACCGGAAGAACGGTGCAAACACCTTTGCGAGTGTCCTGCTCGAGAATCTGGGTCCGACCATCTGCAATCACTTCTATTTTCCCTACGCGTGGAAGATGTGGGGGCGGCCGCCGGAAGAACTGTCCGCCATCCAGGCGCGGCGGCGCGTGTCCGCCGGCACCTTTGCGAAGCTCGCGCGGCGAGTCATGAAGCCTGTTGGGGAGGGACGGTACTACTATCCCAAGCGAGGCTACGGTCAGATCAGCGAGGCGTACGCCGCGGCTGCGCGCGCCGCCGGTGCGGATCTCATGCTTGGCTGGAAAGTGACCCGACTGCAGCAGCCCGAGGGAGAGACGGAACAATGGAAAGTTTTCACTGAGCGTGAGGGAGAACAGCGCATTATCGAAGCGGATTACGTGTGGTCCACGATCCCGATAAGTCTTGTGGCTCGGATGATCGCGCCGGAGCCACCGCATCAAGTGCTCGACGCCACGCGCCAGATCGACTACCGTGCCATGATTCTGGTCTATCTTCAGTTGGACATGGACCAGTTCACAAAGACCGACGCACACTACTTTCCCGAGGCGGAAATATCGCTCACACGCCTTTCGGAGCCCAAGAATTATGCGCGTCTCTCGGAGCCACGCGGACGAACAGTGCTCTGCGGGGAACTCCCCTGCTCCGTTACGGACGCAGTCTGGACCATGAGCGACGCAGAGCTTGCCAAGCGCGTCGTCGAGGACATGGCGCGCGCAGGGCTGCCGCTTACCCGCCCGCCTGTGAGCGTTCGTGTCCGCCGGCTGCGCCAAGCATACCCCATCTACCAGAGCGGTTACGAGCGGCCTCTTGGCGTGCTTAACGATTGGGTGGAGAAGTTGCCGCGCTTTCTGAGCTACGGCCGGCAAGGTCTGTTCGCGCACGACAACACGCACCACGCCCTCTACATGGCCTATGCGGCCGTGGATTGCCTCGAGAATGGCGCATTCGACGAGAACCGGTGGAACGATTACCGGAAAGTTTTCGCCACGCACGTGGTCGAGGACTGAAATGCACCGAGATTCGCGCACACCCCAGCACACGTGGTTGTGGCTGGCGGGAATCACAGCGCTGGCCGCAGTGCTGCGCGCTATCGGCCTCGATAGCAGTCTTTGGGTTGATGAGATGTTCTCGCTGGGCTCGGTGCGGCCGCCGGTAGGCGAAATTCTCACCGTTTTCCGCGAAGACACGCACCATCCGCTATACTCGCTCCTGGCGCACATCTCCATCACGGCGCTGGGCGAGGATGCATGGACTCTCCGCCTGCCGGCCTTCGTTTTCGGTGTGGCGACAATCCCGGCATTATACTTCCTGGGCAGCGCCATCTCGACACGCCTCGAGGGTCTGTTGGCCGCCGGTCTGCTGGCAGTCACGTACCACCACGTGTGGTTCTCCCAGAATGCACGCGGATACTCTGCGCTCGCGTTTTGGGCAGTAATTTCCACATACCTTCTGGTTCGCGGGCTGCGCCGGGACTCATGGGCTCCCTACGTTTTGTACGCGGTCACGGCTGCTTTGGGGGTTTACACGCATCTCACGATGGTTTTCCTTATTGTGAGCCACTTCGCCGCTGCTGCGTGGCTGCTGTTCCTTCCTGAAGGACCGGACATGCGTGTCCGCGACTGGCGGAAGCCGCTTGCCGGTTTCGTGCTCGCCGCCGCACTCACCACTCTTCTGTACGCGCCGATACTCCTGCAGGTATTCGACTTTTTTCTCAACAAGCCGTCCAAGCTGCTCGGTCTTTCCACTCCCACGTGGGCGTTTCTTGAAGTTCTGCGCGGTCTTCGGGTAGGGTTGGGTGCGAACGTAGCGCTGCTTGCTGCCGGAGGTTTGGTGGTGTGTGGCACGTGGAGCTATCTGCGCCAGAGTCGCGCGATCCTGTTACTGCTCACGCTGCCTGGTGTCGTGACGATCATCGGCGCACTCGCCGGCCGCGGAACTATGTACCCGCGGTTCTTCTTCTATCTCCTTGGCTTTGCGATTCTCATAGTCGTGCGCGGCGCCATGACTGCCGCGAAATGGGTTGTGGAGCGGCGGCCACGAAGCCACGAAAGCCACGCCGCTGCGAGCCGACTCGGCAGCGCAGTCGTGATCCTCATGATGGTCGTCTCCGCGTTGTCGCTGACTCACAATTATCGGTATCCGAAACAGGACTACGAAGGCGCCGCCGCATACGTGGAAACCGTTCAGCGAACTGGCGACCAGATTGTCACTGTGGGCGAGACAGACTTCTTTCGCTTGTACTATGGCAAGCCGTGGGAAAGCGTTACGAGCGTCGAGCAACTGCAATCCGTACGGGAGCGACACCGCGTCTGGCTGCTATACACGCTGCCGCGGTTTACCCGGCATCGCGCCCCGGATCTCATGACGACGATCGAGCGCGACTGCCCCATCGTCCGGATATTTCGCGGAACCGTAGGTGGTGGCGACATCGTGGTCTGCAGGGCGGAACGCCTAGGACAAACGACGCATTCCCAATCCGAGCACGCGCCTGGTGGTGGGGGGGGGGGCGGGGGACCAGGTATGACGAAGCTGATCATTCAGATTCCATGCTACAACGAAGCCGAGACCATCCGGCCGACCGTGCAGGTTTTGCCGAGGCAGATCCCCGGGATCGACCGAATAGAATATCTGGTCATCGACGACGGCAGCAGCGACGCAACCGTGCTGGCGGCCAAAGCCGCGGGCGTGCATCACATCGTGAAACTGCCCGGCCATCAGGGTCTCGCGGCTGCGTTCGTTGCCGGGCTCGAGGCCTCCGTGCGTGCCGGCGCCGACATCATCGTCAACACCGACGCGGACAATCAGTACCAGGCGACGGATATCCCTCGACTGCTGGAGCCCATCCTGCAGGGGCGGGCGGAGCTTGTGGTTGGCGACCGGGGAGTAGGCCAGCTCGAGGCTTTTTCGCCGCTGAAAAGGCGGCTCCAACGCCTCGGAAGCTGGGTAATCCAGAAGGCAAGCGGCGTACAGACACCCGACGCCACGAGTGGCTTTCGCGCCATCACGCGAGATGCAGCGCTTCGTACGCTCGTCCTGGGCAGCTACTCCTACACTCTGGAGACCCTCATCCAGGCTGGTGCCAAACGCATTCGGGTGGAGTACGTCCCAATAAACACCAACGAGCAGACGCGTCCGTCACGCCTGATGCGAAGCATCTCGCATTACATCGGCAACTCTTCCGTGGCGATCGTGCGCGCCTACACGCTATACCGACCGCTTCGCGTTTTCTCGACGTTCGGACTGTTTCTGATCTTTCTCGGAACGCTGCCTGGAATCCGGTTTCTTTACTTTTATCTGTCGGGGAACCGGGTTGGCCACATTCAGTCGCTCATCCTTTCGGCCATTCTCCTCATCATCGGGTTTCAGGTCCTGCTCATTGGATTGCTGGCGGATCTCACTGCATCCAACAGAAAGATTCTCGAGGAAGTGCTGTACCGCGTTCGGAAGCTGGAGCTGGCCGAGAACGATCCAGAGGGTGCGACAAGCGGATTGGAACCACAGGACGAGAGTGAGATTCGCACGCAAGCAATGCGCGCGCGCCTATGATCGGGAGCGCAGCCTCAGCCGGCCCTGAAAGGCCAGTTATGCGCACCACTGACGCCTCCCCTGTCAGATCGTGGCGCAGAGCGGCACTCCGAATCAGCGGGAGTGCGCTCATTCTCACGCTGTTGTTTCTGTTCCTACCGTTGGCAGAGCTCGCGACGGCAATGCGCCGAATTCCGCCGGCGGGCTGGGCTGGTTCCGTCGCAGCCTATCTAGTCCTGCACCTGCTCGGAGTTCTCAAGTGGCGTATGATGGTGAACCTGCCTGGTGCCGCGCTGTCTTTTCCACAAGCAGTGCGTTGCTACTACGCCGGGCTCTTCGGCAACATGTTCCTGCCTTCTCTTGTAGGAGGCGACATCGTGCGCGCCGGACTCGCGCTTTCTTTCGTCCGGTCCAAAGCGGGGCTTGTGCTGGGCAGCTTGCTAGATCGCCTCCTGGACGTTGCCGGTCTGGCGGTGGTCGCCGCCACCGGAGCATTGCTCCTTCCTGGAGCGCTCGACCCGCAAAGCCGGCGCGTGTTCTGGATTCTGGCAGCTATCGTAGCCGTCAGCGGCGCGGTGGCGATCATTGCGCTTGCCGTACTACCGCCGCGCAGGTTCTCCTACAGAAGGCGCCGGCAGATGGTGCAACTTCGCACCGCGTTGCGGGCGATGGCGAGCAAGCCCGGGTACGTGCTCCTCGCACTGCTATACGGTATAGCGCTGCAGAGTCTGCTCATTCTGCTCAACGCAGCGCTTGGTAACGCAATCGGATTGAAGGTCGCGTTGCAGGTATGGTTCTTCGCGTGGCCGCTGGCCAAGCTATCGTCGCTGCTTCCAGTGACTCAGGGAGGGATCGGTGTGCGCGAGGCCGCCCTGGTTGCCCTGCTCGCACCCTTCGGGGTTCCCGCAGTACTGACGGTTGCGAGCGGGCTCGCGTTCGAGGTAGTCATTCTCTCCGGCGGCCTCCTGGGCGGAATTATCGCCTTCATGCTGGGGCGCTCGGAGGCCGGATCCCGGTCGCGCCCAGCGAAGGGAGTCGCTAAAAATGCGGTCGCGGTGCCGCGCGCTTAGACGGTCTCAGCCAGCACCCGCACAATTCGTTCGGCAGCGTCACCCATGCCGAAGAGCCGCGGAGGCTCACCCTTCGGCCAGTCGGTTCGACGCACGGCGTCCCGGATTCGCGATGGCTCTGTGCCCGCGATGATATTCCATCCACACGCCACAGTCTCTACCCACTCGGTCTCCGGGCGCAACGTGATACACGGAACGGAGAAGAAGAAGGCCTCCTTTTGCATTCCGCCAGAGTCAGTAAGTATCACGCGCGCATTCTGCTCCAGCACAAGCATGTCGAGATAACTCAGAGGTTCCGTCATTCGGACGTTCGGCGCGAGCGGCATCAGTGCCCCATTCATTTGAGCAATGCGTTGTCGAGTCCGTGGGTGCACCGGAAAAATTACTGTTTCGCCAGCATCGGCCAGAGCAATCAGGATGTTCGCAAGAGTATCCTGATTGTCCGTGTTATACGCCCGATGCACTGTGGCGAGCAAATAGCCCTTTGAGTCGAGACCCAGATCGGCGAGAATCGAACGCTGACTCGCCGCGGCGGCGAATCGCAGCACCGCGTCGTACATCGTATCGCCGCTCAGGTGAACGCCGGTTGTGATTCCCTCGCGCGCCAGATTGTCAACTGCCGTGACCGTGGGACAGAATAACAGGCTGGAGCAGTGGTCGGTGAGCACACGGTTGTGCTCTTCCGGCATGTCCCGGTTGAACGAGCGCAACCCTGCTTCTACGTGCGCAATCGGGATTCGGAGCTTGCACGCAGCAAGCGCGCCGGCTAGGGTCGAGTTCGTGTCGCCGTAAACGAGAACACAGTCCGGCTTCTCGGTCAGCAGCACCTCCTCGACTCCCACCAGCATCTGACCGGTCTGCGCCGCGTGGGAACCGGATCCCACTCCGAGATTCACCGCCGGCACGGGGATGCCAAGCTCGTCGAAGAACACCTGTGACATCTCGTAGTCGTAGTGTTGCCCAGTGTGGACGAGAATCTCGTCGTGGCCGGCGTTGCTTAGCGCAGTACTCACCGGAGCCGCCTTGATGAACTGGGGCCGCGCGCCAACGACGGTCAGCACTTTCATGTGAGGGCTCGGCGTGCGCTCATGGCCTGCTCAGCTTTCTGCTGCGCTACTCAGCCGCAGACGCTCACCGCTCCGATCCGGCACGGCTCCTTCTGCGTCGACAGCCGGGACTGCCTCGACCAACCGTCGCTGCCCCTGGAGATAGAGCGCCAGCCCCAGCAGGCCTACCACCAGCAGCAGCAGACGCCAGCCGAGGAGGACAACAGCGCCACCAGAGAGCCCGGCGATCGCGAACAGAGCGTCGAAAGCCGCCTCTCCCACGCCAAGCCCACCCGGTGTAACCGGCACCACATTCGCCATGAAACCGATCGGGATAAGTATGACCATTTCCCTGGCGGCGCCACCCGGGCTGGCAGCCGTGGCAATGAGCAGCGTCGCGCCAATAGCGATCGTGTGCGCGAGCATAGTGACGGCAGTCGCTGCTAGAAGAGTAAGTCGATTGTGACGGTACTGGTGCACCGTGTTCAACACGCGCTCCGCGTAGACTCCCATTGGGATCTTCGTCACGAGTAAGGCAATCAGGCGGCTATGTCTCACCGTGGTCGAGAGCGCAATCAGCATTGTGGCCGTGGTGACGGCAGCCATTGCAGCCGCACCCCACAACAGAAGTCGCAGGGCCTTGCTCGACGCAATTAGTTCCGGAAAAAATGGCGCGAAAGCGAGAGGCCAGAGAAGCAAAACGAGCATTCCGACGATGCGATCCAGTACCATGATCGTCGCTACCTCTGTGCGCCGGCCGTGGTTACCCGCGGAGGCGTAGTATATCTTGACCAGGTCTCCTCCCGAAGAGCCGGGCAAACACGCGTTGAAAAAGGTCCCGATGAGCGTCAGCCGGACAGAGGAAACGACGGAGAGGTGCAAACCTCGAGGCCTGAACAGCAGGCATAGGCGCCATGCGGTGACAACCATGTCGATGAGGACAAGGAGAAAGGCGATGAGCGTCACTGGCCAGGCTACCAGCAGCCCCAGAAGCGCCGACCAATCGATGACGCCTGAGCTTCCGAGATAGGCGAGCAGCCCAACGCCGATGGCGATTCGGAGGACAAGGAAAGTTGTGCGTCGGTAGCCCGTCATCCGCGGTGCTCCCCTTGCTCTCGTTGAAAGATGCGGATGGGAGGGTTCACCGTCGGGTAATCCAGCTCGGGCCGCCGCAGCCAGCTGAACAGGCGCGGCGTTTCGAAGTAGGCGGCAAGCCGATAACCAGCGGCGCCGCTGAGCAGGTCGCTATAGATCTCCGGCGGACACGCGGCACCATGCGGCGAGTCATACGGTCCTGTGTGATCCGGCATGATGATTACGAACTCAGGTGCACGTTCTCGCCAGCCACGACGGATCTCGGCGACCGCAGCCGGTCCGCCCGGGATTGGATTCGAGAGCCCGCGATAGGGAATTGCCCGCGCGGTAATCACTCCTCCCTCTACAGGCGGGAGCTTCTGCTCGGGGCCAAAGAATTCGATCCGGTCGCCAGGCTGAGCGCGCGACTTCAACCACGCACCCGCCTCGTATCGGGAGTCAGCTATCATCGCGTGCGTGAGATCCAAGCCGCGCATGGCGCCTATGCCTATTGCGCCGATCGCCAGCGCAGCTCCCGCAACCCGAAGGATAACCCGTCGCGACCGCAGAGCGTATGTTGCCGCGAAACCCGCGAATAGGGCGAGCGGAAACACCGCCGGCATTACATACCGGAGTTGCGTCATCCGGGCTGACCAGAACAAGATCAGGAGGTATGTCAAGGCAGAGAGCGCGAGCGTCGCGGACAGCGGATGGCGCCAGATCGCTAGGAGTACGCCCGCTAACGCCAACAGGACACCGGGAAGAGTCATTGCGTCAACGAGATGCTGCCAAATCGCCGACGCGAGCTCAAGATGACCATCGACCGTACGAGGGAAAGCATGGTATGCAGCGATAGACCCTGCCCTGGCCGCGTTCAGACGACTCCGCCCAAACTCGATGTGTGCGAAGTAGCGCTCTGGATCCACGAACAGCCCGCTCCCGGCCCCAAAAGCCAGGATCGTAGAGCCGAGTGCAACTAGCGGAGCCTTCCAGAATTCTGCTGACTTCCATCCGTGAGTGCGCCGAGCCTGAAGCACGATGAGGACCACAGGCACGGCCAGAAAGGACGCGAACGCTGGCTCCTTGGTCGCCAGGGCAAAACCCACGAACGCTCCGAGCCACGCTGCCCGACGCACGCTGATACCCAGTGCGACGCTTCGCGCGAATGCCGCCAGCGCGAGTGCTGTGAAGCACAGCACGGGCACATCGACGTTTCCCGTGCGGGCATAATAGAACATAGGGAAGGACGTCATCATGAAAAGCGCGGCGAGCACACCTGCGCGACGATCCCAGAGAACTCGGCCCGCGTCGAAGGCCGCCACCACAATGATTGTGCCCATCAGCACGGAGACCAGATGTGCTATCAGAGACAGAGTCCGCAACGCGCTCACGGGATCCTTGAGCCCGAACGGATATTCCCCGGAAAGCCTCCCGAGGCCGCCCGTGACCCGCAAGTATGCGAGGTAAGGCGCGTACGCAGCGGCATACACGAAAGAAGACATCAGAGGATAGCCCAGATTCTGAAACGCCTTGGGTTGAACGATGTTGTGCACCTGCGAGAGCGGTCCAAGTGGCGTCTCGTCATCCACACCCCAGGAACGCGCGTGATCGTAGGAAGTTGCGTGTGGCGCTCCCCACCAGAAGCCGGGCAGGTAGAACGTAAGGGCAAGTGCGGCGAGCACCATCGGCACTCGGTATCGACGAAAGCCGACCGGCCGGAGTGGAGCGGACGGTGATTGCGCATTCAGGCGACCAAGGACGCCATCGGTAGCGACAGCCGTCATCACTTCAGCGGCCACGTTGACGCGCCTCCCTTACACGCTGGCAGTCGTACACAACGTCCGGCCCGTCTAGAGAGTGCGGCGTCGCGACATCACAGGCTGCAAGCGCAGCCTGGAAATACCGCCGGTCAACACGCATGTAGTGATTGGCCGTGACCCGAAACTCCCACCTTCCTGGCTCAAGAGTCGTGCGCGGAACCTCGGTGCGAGCAAAGGGACCAAGGTTGTCCAGCAGGAGTGGCGCCGGATACTCACGTAGTAACGTTGCCAGCACACTGTCGGGACCTACCACAGCCAGGCGGAACCCAAGCGTTGCTGGCGTCGGATTGGGACGATCGAGAAAGTAGTTGAAGCCGCCGGAGTAGCCGAATGCGAATAGAGTCCGGCTATGGGATGGGTCAAGGCGGTCAACGACAGCGCTCACTCGGCGATAATGGTTCGCAGCGTTGGGACGCAAGTGCACAATTCCCTTCGGCGTTCGCACGCGTTCCGTCGCGCGTTGAGTCAGCGGACCGATTCCCAGATTCCAGTAGGCGTGAGCTGCCAGGACCACCAGCACCAGCATCATGATACGAAGAGCCCGTTCGATCCGGCGCTGTGCACCCTCGCCAAGAAAAAGTTGCACCGCAAGCACATAAACCGGCAGCTCGAGCAACACATGGAACCACTCGACAAGAGCGAAGCCTCGTCGCGCGCGAGCCGCCAGGCAAAGCACAAGTAGGAACATCACTACGTTTCGCAATATCGGCGTGCGGTGGCGGTTCCAACGAGCTGCGACGGCCACGAGCAGCCCGAGCGGCAGTAGAATAGGAGGAATGGTGGACTGTAGCCGTTGACGAAACCAACCTAGTGCTGGACGAAGCAAGGGGTCGCCGTTCGCCACGTGCGAGGCGAGGGCGAGCTCCGTTGGTGTGCGGAAGTGTTTGTAATCGGTAATCTGGATGCCGCCGCCAATCCGAAACGACATGTACACATGAACGGCGAAAGCGAGGAATGCAAAAGCGGCGAACGTCGCGAGTAACCGGCGCGAGCGAACACCGGTAGTCGCTCCCACTGCCACGAGGAAGGACAGCATAATCACCATAACCACACTGACAGCGGCCACTTGTACGGTGAGCCGCTCCCATGTCGGCAAACCCGCGCCACTGAACTCCTGGGCGTGACCGAACCCGGTAGCAACGCTCCCGAGGACATGCCATCCTGCTTGCTCCCCCACAACGGTCGCACCGCATGAGACAGTGACAAGAAAGACCGCGCCCAGAATGCCCGCCAGCCGGCGAGCCGACGTGTGCCCCATGATGAGCAGGGTGCCTCCCGCTCCAATCAGGAAGAGAGCGGGTAGCCAGAAATCCTGTTTCGTGAGGATGCAAAGCCCACAAAACAACCCTGCTCCCGCAACGTAGCCAGCGCTCGGGGATCTGACGAACTCGAGCGTAAGAATAGTGGCGATGAGTAGCAGCAGGAATCCAATTGGCGCAGCGGGCGTATACATTCCCGTCGGCAGAGGAGCTGACCCTTGATTGGCATATGCCGTGGCAAGCAGGAATCCCGCGCCCGCGACGTAAAGAGCCAGGGGCCGGCGGACGAGCAGCGTCACATAGCGGAAGTATGCGATGGCGATGAGAACATAGATCGCGGCGGTGACGCTCCAAACCACCGAAACGCCGGATCCGAACCATTTCGCCGCGCCGCCAACGAGCCACATCGCGAGCGGTGGGAACGGCCACGCGTAGTCCCGGTAGAGTGTCTCCCCTTCCGCAAATCGCTCGACCTCGTGCAGCCAGCGTCCCTGATCTCCCCAATAGATGCTTCCGTGATGCCACGTCATCACGGTATGCAGCAGGGCGATGCCGATAAGAAGCCACAGTACTGTCCACTGCGTAGCCTCGGTCCGGGCTGGCAGCACGGGAGAATTGGCCGAGGGCCAGAAGAATACTCCACGCTCAATCTTGTCGCCCGATGCGGGCGCGGTAGCGCTCATCCTCTGAGCGCCGCGGAACGCACGCTGAGCAGCACGCGTGCTTCCGAGAGAGATGGCCGCATCCCGCTCAGGTCTTCACGGCCTTCACGTTCGCTTGGTCGAGGCTATTGCCCAAATCAAACGTGAAACGGTGCGTCGGCGTTCCGTCGTGGTGGATCTTCTCTCTGCGCCCACCCATCGATGCGCAAAAGACGTTCGAGGCGCGGTTCGAAGACTCCACAAGCACGTATGCACGCGACCTGCCAGACGCGCGGAGCTGCTCGAACATGGCGTGGAGCAGCCGGACAGGAAGACGCATGTTGCCGCCCAGAGGAATGTGATCCCGGTATTCCGGGATAGTTGCGATCGAGATCCCTTCGCCCATGTCGGACGCTGGCGTTTCGCGTGACTCGCGACCACGCAGATATATGAGCCGCAATACCGAGACGATGTCCGCGATCAGCGTCGGTCGCTCGAGCACGCTAGCTCCCAGTATCCAGGCCACGGACCAATAACGCCTTCGCACGCCTCGCATCATGAAGTCGAGCGGATACGGAGTGTAAGCGATAAACCCGCAGATGCGGCCATCCACACGGCAGATGGTGCAGCCAATGAGCCCGTCCCGCACGAGCGTCGAGTAGTAATACTTCGTCAGAAACCGGCGCCCGAGCTTCACTATCAGGCTGTGCGGCAAGTATGCCACGTGCAGTTCGGCTACGGCGGCCGCATCATCCGGACGGTCCGGGTCGAGAAGCTCGATACCCATTTCAACCGTCAGTACGCGAGCAATGCCTGCAACTTCGCGCGGATCTTCTCTACACTCGGGATTACAGAGTTCATCATGCGGACGTTGTACGGGATCGGGCAATCGGGAGTGGCGAGCCTCTCCACAGGTGCATCCAGGAACGGAAATGCTTCGCTCGCGATACTGGCAACTATCTCCCCTGCAAAACCCGCCGTCAGCGTATCTTCATGAACGACCAGACATTTCCCCTTTTCGCGCACAGCGGCCAGGACCGATTCCTTGTCCCACGGAATAATCGTTCGCAAATCGAGAACGGCGACACGGCCTGCAAAGGCTTCGGCGGCCTCGAGACACCGGTAGACCATTTCCCCCCACGTGACAACGACGACCTCGTCTCCCGCAACCAACTCTGCCGCCACTCCAAACGGTAGACAGAAATCGTCCCCCGGATAAGGCCGTCGCGCTCTGCCGGCATCCAGCAACACCCGATGCTCGAGAAACAGCACAGGATCGTCGCCGCGCAGTGCCATCCGAAGCAAACCAGCAGCATCCTGGCCGTTGGACGGGAAAGCGATGCGCCAGCCGAGCGTGTGCGCGTAGATGGACTCGCCATTCACGCTATGCCACGGATCGCCGCAACGCTTGCCGTATCCGACGGGAATGCGCACGACCATCGGAGCTGCAAACTTTCCGTCCGTCCGCCACCGAACAGTGCCCGTGTCCGTGATCTGCTCGTGGGCCGGGTCGGCGTACTTGCGGAACTGAATCTCCGGCACTGGGAGCAATCCCCCGAGAGCCATACCAACCGCGCGCCCGATAATGCCGTCTTCCGAGAGCGAGGTGTCGAAGATCCTCCCCGGCCCGAACCGTCGCTGCATCCCGCGCGTAACACCGTGCACTCCGCCCTTAACCCCCACATCTTCGCCAAACACCACAACCCTCGCATTCAACTCCATCTCCGCTTCAAGCGTCATGCGAATGGCATCCATCATGTTGATCTGCGGTCCGCTTGGTGAGGGGGACGAATCACCCACCGAGGGAAGCGCGCCCTCCGACCTCAGACCGCCCTGCACAGCCAGCACCCCCTCGAAAAATACATTTCTGGCGGCGAACGCCGGATCCGGCTCGGGAGCAGCTTCCGCAGCTCTCAGTGCGTTCAAGAGCTCCTCTCGTACCCTCTCTTCCACCTTCTCCAGCTCGGCCGCGGGGATGTGCCGCAAGCCCAGATACTCCCGCAGAAGCGCCAGCGGGTCACGCGCCGCTTCGCTGTCACGCAACTCTGCGCTCTTGTAAGTCTGATCGTCGTTGATCGCGTGGCCCATCAGCCGGGGCAACCGAATACGGAGAAGACAGGGCCCTCGTCGGGTGCGAACGTGTCTGACCGCCTCACTGATCCTGCTCCAGGCCGTGACCGCGTTGCACCCATCGCCCTCCAGGACCCTGAGATTGCCGTAGGAAGCAAGGTTGGCGGCGATGTTTCCGCCCGGGGTCTGGAAGGTGGCCGGCACGGAGATGGAGTAGCCGTTGTCCTCGATGAAGAAGAGCATCGGGAGGTTCTGGGTGGTAGCGATGTTGAGTGCTGACCAGAAGCCATTGGCTGCGACGCTACCGTCTCCTCCCACGCCAACGGCGATCGCGCCCCGCCACTCGTCTTCCGCCAGAATTCGCAGACGGTAATCGATTGTTTGCGCCCAACCCACGGCTACGGGGAACTGGGCGCCCACGTTGCCGGACGTTGGCAGCACCGTCGGCCCGCTGCGACGAGGCAGGTTGAAGACGACGCCGACGTCACGTCCTTCACTTGGGCTGCCGCTAAGAGCCATGGTGGCCGCAAGGGCCTCTTGGGTGGAAAGCCCACTCGACAGGACGAAAGGTCGCGAACGGTAGTAGACACTGGCCGCATCTCGGGGATGATTGAGAGCCATCGCAAGGAGGACCTGCGCCAGCTCGTGGCCTGCTGCGGAGAATTGCAGCTTGACCTTCCCCTGCGGCGTGAGCTGATCGATCTCAAGGAGGTCAATTCCCCGTGACAGAAGCATGAGACGATAGACATCCAGCCAATCCGGCTCAGCGACGTTCAGCCAACCCTGACGGGTGCTCCTTGTTGCTGGCGTGGCCGCGATCTGTTCGGGCGATGCGTCGAGTGCGGTGACGCCAGACGATGCGTCCGATTCAGGAAGACTGTAGACGTCCAGCATCGCCTCGCGCGGATTCGCTTTCATTCCACTCCCATTTGTTTCGACCAGACCGTGAAATCAGCTGGTCCATTGATGACGATCGATATTAAGGAAGACCGCGACGAGTGGTCGGTCAGGGTCAACGTATCTCGGACCAGAGCCAAGTTTGTGGCTTTGGCTGGGATCATGCCGATAGCTCATTCGATCAGCGCAACGGATCGTATGGCCCGTGGCGCACCGGAGAGCCCACGTTCGGGCCGCAGCCCATCGCCGTCGATGAAGGCGCGGAACCATAGCTCCAGGTTTAGCAGCCCCCAGAGCTGACGTCCGAACGCCGCTTCCCGCATGATCAGCTTCTCGACGCCATCCGTGCGATAGATGCCACGCTGCTTGGCCCGCGGGCTGAGCAGCGTGTCAGCCACGAAGTCTCGGAGCGGTCCCTTGATCCATTCGGCGAGTGGCACTGGAAATCCCATCTTGTCGCGGCGATCGAGCACCACCGGTGGAAGCAGATGCCGTATCGCCTCTCGGAAGACGCGCTTTGTGTCTCCACCCTTGAAGCGCGTGGTCGGAGGCATACGCGTTACAAGATCGACGATGCGGTGGTCCAGCAACGGCACGCGCGACTCGAGTGAGACGGACATGCTCGTCCGGTCCTCAACATGCAACAGCGCCGGCAGCAGCGTCTTGAGATCGAAGTCCGTCATCTTGTTGAAGTAGCTCTTGGTCGCCGGAGCGTTAAACACCTGCTGGAACACGGCAAACATCCGCGAGCGGCTCTCGGCGTTCCAAACGCCTGGGCTCAACACAGCATCGGCGTCCTCTATACGGCTCACAAGACGGAAGTAACGGCTATCCATCTCGCCAAAGAGGCCGTCGCGCCAAAACGACTGAAGGAGTGGACCGTACTGCCGGAGCAACGCCAGGTTCGGCATGATGCTGTCCCATGTCACGACGTACTTGCCGTCCTCTTGAGTCCCGTAGATTGCGCCCTTGAGGCACTGCTCGAGGTATGCGACAAGGTATCGCGCATACCCGCCGAACAACTCGTCCCCACCCTGCCCTCCCAGCACAACGGTCACGTGCTCGCGTGCCAGCTTCGACACGAAATACTGGGGGAACACGCCAGGGCCGGCGGCCGGCTCATCCATCATGTATACCAGCCAGGGCATCGTATCCGTGAAGTCCCTCGCCGTTGGCCACACCTCGTGATGGACGGTGTTCGCACGCTGCGAGACCGCACGTGCGTAAATGGTCTCGTCGTAAGCCGGGCCATCGCGGAAAGCGCCGGTGAAGGTGTGGAACGCACCGCCATAGTGCTGTGCGGCGAGCGACACCACAGTTGAGCTGTCAACACCGCCGGAGAGGTGCGCCCCTACCGGCACATCGCTGCGAAGCTGCAGTCGCACCGAATCCTGCAGCAGGAGCAGCAGCTGGTCGGCGAAGAACTCCTCCGTGTGGTGGACGTCCAACTCGTAGTTGAAGTCCCAGTAGCGGGCAATCACGGGCTCACTGTCGCGGTGTGGGCGGAAGCTCAGGTAGTGGCCTGGCTCGAGGCGCGATATACCGCTGAACAGTGTCCGCTCACCAAGACAGAACTGAAACGCAAGATATTGCTCCAGACCCTCTGAATCTGAGACGGCCTTCACCAAGCCAGCGGCGAGCAGCGCTTTCGGCTCACTCGCGAAGCAGAAGCGCTCACCATCCATGTGCCAATAAAACGGCTTGATCCCCAGTCGGTCGCGCGCGGCAAAGAGCCGCTGCTGCCGCGCGTCCCATATGGCGAAGCTGAACATTCCGTTCAGCCTATCGAGGCAGCGCTCGCCCAGTTCCTCATAGAGGTGAAGGAGAACCTCGGTATCACTCTGCGTCCGGAATGTGTGATGACGTGTGAGCTCCTGGCGCAGCTCGACATAGTTGTAGATCTCGCCATTGAAGACGATCCACAACGTACCGTCCTCGTTGCACATTGGCTGGCGTCCGGACTGGAGATCGATAATGGAGAGGCGCCGGTGCCCGAGACCCACCGGCCCATTGATGTACGCGGACTCATCATCGGGGCCACGGTGCGCGAGCGCCGCTGTCATGGCGCCAATCGCGCCACGATCTACCGGGCGACTGCGATCGCGCTCGATGATGCCGGCGATTCCGCACATCTAATGGGCTCCTCCAGGTATTCGAGTGGGAGTCCGTCCGCGTTGTACCGGCGCGCCCGCCGCTCCTCGATCTGCCGTTTCCATCGATGGCCAATGTCGCCCCAAAAGACAACATACTTGGCGATGAGCACGAAGTAACCCAGCGTCGTGATACTGGTGACGACTTTGCTGGTGCTCTGTTTCTGATCGTACCGCAGCACGAACGGAACTTCCGCTACTCGAGCGCGCATCATCTTACACTTGATCATCTTCTCGACCGTGCCGGTAAATCCCATCCCCTTCAGGTCGATGAACTGGTTCCCGAAGATCTGCATTGCGTCCTGAATGAGCGACACACGATACGCCCGGTATCCGCAGGTGTACTCCTTCACTCCAGGAATGGGGAACACCGTCTTCAAGATCAGGTTCGCGACCCGGCTGATGGTCCGGCGATACCAGTCCACGCCTATCTGACCGCCACCCGGCGCGTACCGCGAGGTTGTGACTACCTCATATCCTTCCCTGAGCTTGGCAACCATTGCCGTTATGTACCTCGGCTCGTGCGTGTCGTCGCAATCCATCCGCACGACCACATCCCCGGGGCCGCCCACCTCAGCAACGTACTCGAATCCATCTCGTGCGGTCTCGCCCAATCCCCGGTTGTATTTGTGTGTGATGGCGTGGACGGGATATCGCTTGCATAGGTCGCGCAAGATTTCCGAGGTGCGATCGCGGCTTCCATCATTGACGACCACAACCTGATATGCGGCACACATTTCCCGCATCACCACGTCGATTTTCTCGATCAGCGGCGGCAGCGCATGCTGCTCGTTGTAGGCCGGCAACAGTACGTAGATCATGGCCGTGCCATCGCCTCGCTTTCTGTGGATTGCCTGGTAGTGCCGTCCTTCTCCACCTCGAGCACCGGCGCCGAGTTTGCGAGGAAGCGAATCACGAAGGCACGCTCGGCGCCTCCATGATCGCTCAATGCCCGCGCCATCCCTGCCACCGACGCTGCAGGAGTCGGTTCCAGCTCCGAGTAATGGAAGTACTTCGCCGATCCCATGTGCACGGCCATGAAAGACCGTGGCAACGCGACCGACTCCACCCGCAAGGGGCGTAAAGACGACAATCGGTCCCGTACGCGCACGAAGTCCTCTCCAAACGTGAGTAGCCGGTGAAGGCGTAGGGGGCCGGAACGTCTGGTCGTTATCAGCCGTCCGATGATGATCCGCCGAAGGCTGCTGCCCAGGCGGACACTGCGAAAGACCGTCAGGTTCAGCAGCCGGAGAACAACAAACTTCAGCGGCGTCAGCAACTCTTGCCGCACCTCAGCCAGCGCTGCGGTACACGCAACTTCACGGCCACCCACGACCGGATCACTGCGTCCCTGGCCGAGGAGCTGCGAGGACCAGCTAACTGCTGGTGTACCAACGACATAGCCAGCGTCCTCATAGGCGATCCGGCTCGTCGACCGGTCGAAAATACGGCAGACTCCACCCTTTGCCCCATTCACGATTGCGTAGTAATGTGGCGTTCCCGCCACGGTGATAGATGCCTCCGCAAAGTGCCGGATTTCCTGAAGAACTTCACATGGAAGCGATGTCGGCACAGCCACTTTCCTTTCCTCTCTCGCTGCCAGGAACGCGTGCACGTAGGCGAGGATGAGCGACGGAAGGTTCTCGGCGTCTGTGCCAGTTGGCGTCACCACGTTTTGAAGTGCAAGGCGGGGACAGAGAAATCGCGCCACCGAAGCAGCAGCTGGAATCTCTCCTGCCAGGATCTCGAACCCGCCTGGATAGTAAAGCGAGGTATGGCGGCTCCCGTACACGCCTCCAACGCCACCGTCCGGGTGCACGCAGTGCGCGTAGAACTCAACGCTGCGGCGCAGCGATTCGAGTAGTCGCGGCGAGCGCGTGCGCTGCCAATAGCCCGCGAGATTAAAAATACCGAGAGACTCGTATCCCGGGTCGGGGCCACCGTACTCGCGGTACCAGCCATCCGGCGACTGCTGCCGCACGATCTCCTCGATCACTGCATCGGCGCGTGCGTGATAGCGCTCTTCACCAAGCAGTTCCGCCGCCTCCAGCCAGGCCAGTGCGAAGAATGCCTGATGGTTGTTGATGAAGGCGTAGTCCTCGCTGCTCCGCTCGCAGAATTTGCAGGCACGGGCAACGGCATCCCTGATCGCAGCGTGAGCAGGCGGGGGTAGCGCGTCGCCCAGGACGGATGCGCTCCGCGCTAGAATGTAGCTGAGCGCCAAGGTCACACCGTGATCTTGGGTATATGGACCGACGGAATCGAAGGAGCCGTTCCGGTGCTGGCGTTGCCAGGTCGCTTCCATGGCGGCAGCAATCCACTCGAGAACGCGGCCGTTGGCGTGGCAACCGCTGCCAGGCATCGGATGTCGCCACAGCAGCGCGAGTGGGTAGACCGCCATCTGGAACATCGTTACCGGGAAGTCCCGGAACTTCCAGGCCCAGTGCTCGCGGTCGAAGCTTCCGTAGCTCTTCGACTGAGGCTCGCGGTCGAGCGCCGCGAGGAGGCGAGGGATCTGAGCGACGATCTCGCCGGCGTAGACATCCGCCCGCGTTCGGGGTGACTCTGGGATACTCACCGAATGTGGACGATGAGCACCCTATCCATTCTCATATAAGGCGTGGGAAGGTCACGGCTGTCCTGCGTCTGTGCCATCGGGCACGAGCGTCTTCAGGTAGTACTGCATCTCCAATCCCTGCGCTTGCGCTGTTCCCATGAGTCGAGCGCCCAGCCGCTCAAGAAAGCGGTGGACCGGAACATTGTCGGGGCGCACTACGACATACCACGCCTGGCAGCCGCGCGCCTGAATAGTCTCCTCTACACGGTCGCAGAAGCGCGCTGCCACGGGGCCGCCAACTTCCGCCTCGAACTCGCGGGTGCGATACTCCGGCCTCACGCCAGCCACCAGCCACCAGGCTGCCGACTCCGCCACGGGCACCGACTCCCCGCCGAGATAGCGAGCGTTGTGAAGCAGCGAGGCGAGCATCGACGGACGCTTCGCAATGAGCACTGCACACCGCCACGCCATTGCAATGCCGTGCCGGCGCACCATGGTGCGAAAAACCTGCTGGCGCTGGGGAGTGTAGACGCTGAATCCGATCACTTGTCCCCGATAGCACGCTACGTCGCAAAAGAAGTGAGGGTTGTCAAGATTCAGTGAGTAAAAGATGCTATCGAGAAACTCGGTGCCGAGCTTGGCGACCGAGTAGCCATCGGTCTCACTTGTTCCAAAGAGATCGAAGTGGAGTTGCGCCGCACCCGCGGTGTTTGCGGCATCAAGGGGCCGGATTTCGAAGTCGTTCGTCACCTCAGGCGCGCCTCTGATCGGTCCGATCGCTTGAGAGCGCATACTGCTCGTTGTCGTCCGGCAACAGTAGATAGATCATGGTCGTGCCATCGCCTCGCTTTCCGTGGATTACCTGCTGATGCCGCTTATCTCGACCTCGAGCACCGGTGCAACTTCACGGCCCACCCACGACAGGGTAACTACGTCCGTTGCCGGTAGCTAGTAGGACCAGCTTACTGCTGGTGTACCAACGACATAGCCGGCGCCTTCATAGACGGTTCGGCTTGTCAACCGGTCGAGAATACGGAAGACTCCACCTTCTCCACATTCACAATTGCGTAGTAATGTGGCGTTCCCGCCACGGTGATAAACGCGTCCGGAAAAGACTGGATTTCCCGAACATCTTCAGACAGAGAAAGCTGTTGCTGCCGCACGATCTCCTCAATCAGTGCATTCCTGAAACGGTACGATCTCTCGATAGCGCAGAGAGCCGCTGCTCGTACTGAACGTACATGTCTGCGATCTCGCCGGGAGTGCTGAACGTAAGGTCGTCCGCGTTTCGCTCGATGAACGCGGTGAGCCAGGGCCCATACCGGGGGTAGAAGTCCGCGTTCATGCCCCGGACATGATAGTCCACTACGAGCACGCCGCCGGTATCGCGCGTCGCGTCGAGCAGCGCGCGCGCGCACGCATCGGGATCCGTCACAGCGTTGTGCACCAGCCGCCGGTCGAAGTGGTCGTCCATCCATGCCGGAGCAATCTGGACGATGTCCAGCTCGCGACGCTCCCCTGGATGGAAGACCCGAAACGGGTGACAGATTCCGCGGCGGAACCCGGGGTAAAACTCCAATCCAAGCGAACTATCGTAGGCGAGGCCGATTTCCTCATGCTTGCGCAGCGTTTCGTGCGGTGCCTCGGGATCAAGGTGCCAGAAGTGATGACGGTTCCCTTTCACCTGAACGCCAGCGGCATCCTCTAGCGTCTCGCGCTCGAGTCGCAGCTGCGCGACGCTGCGGTGCGCGTTGTACGACGCGTGGAGCCCGATCTCGCACCCCTGGTCGCGCAGCTCTCCGAACAGACGGCGGAAGCGCGGACTCCGCACGTCATAGAATCCATCCGGCGTGCCGGTGGCGTATTCCAGCAGGGAGCCCTTGCGCGCCAGGAAGTAGAACGCCGGTCTCGCTCCGAAACGCCGCTCGAACTCGATCCAGTCGGCAAACTTCCAGAAGTGGTTGGTGCCGCGCCACACTCCGCTAATGGACGCTAGAGCTCCCGCACCCCGCGCCCGCAAGAGCCGCAGCGTCTCAATCCAGCGGATCGTCTCGGGGTAATCCACATCGTGCGAGAATGCGAAGGCAACGCGGGAGGGATCTCGCGCCCAGGGACGCTCCAGGGCCACGTATCCGGCGGCCTGGAGGCTCGCGCGCAGGCGGGTACCGTACACCGAGACAAGCGGCTTCGAAGCTAGTGACGCTCGCTGAAAAAAAGAGCCGTCGATGTGCAGATTGTCCCAACGGTCACGGAGATATGACGGCTCACGCGCGCCCGCCAACAGCCAGTACGACGAGAAAACAATGTCGCTCGCGAATTCCGTGACGTCTCGCGGACCAGCCGAGCCCGATAAACTCTGGCGGAAGAAGAGTTGGGGGAGACCGTCCGCTTCCAGCATACCGCTGGGCTCGAGACTCGGGGCATCGCGAAACGACAGATCGCAGTACGGAATGCGAACCACTGCTTTCACACCCTTCCCTGCCGGCCCGTAGTAGATGTCCAGTGGTTTGGCATCCTCCGCGCCGTCGGCCCACACGAACTCGTAAGGGAACCCGGCCACGCGAAGCAGCGTGCGTAAGACGTACTTCGCTTCGCAGTCCGATTGGCGAAGCGATGGATGGAGCCCAACCCGGATGCACCTCAGTTCAGCCATTTGGTGCGTTGCCGCTCAGAAGGCCGCAGATTTCTGTTGCCGTGGCGTCCTACGCGTGCGAAGACGCGGACTGGCGGGTTGACGTATGGAATAGCTCGACGAGAGAAGAGCGACCTCGTTTGGAGTAGCAGCACTGGTTTGTACCCTAACGAGCCGTCATTCAGTGCGCGATAAATAGAGTCTGGCAGCGTCCATTCGTGCACCGTCTCGAACCACTGTTGTGGGATCACAAGGATGATGTCCGGCGAGCCCATTGGCGGCGGTTCTTTATATACAGTCTGCCAAGGTGCGGGCTCGACACGGACGTGCTTCTCGAGCGGTGGCAGCTTCAAGGGCGACCCGAAATACGCCACCCGGTCGTCCGGCGCGGCGTGTTGGCGAATCCAGTCCGCAAGCTCATAACGCGAATCATGAATCATCTGATTGGTCAGATCGGCGGCGCGGAGGAGCGACCAGCCGCAGACAAGCGCGACCGCGACAGGGGCGATCCGTCGCAGTCCACGCGACCTGGCCTCGAATAGTTCGCTGAGTGCATACGCGGCGAAGAAAGCCAGCGTGTATGCCGCCGGGATCACGTACCTGAATTCCACGTTGCGCGCGGGCAGCACAATGGCGAGCGGAATTCCCAACGCGGGCACGGCGAACGCCAGCCGGCTCGGCGTCCTGAGGAGCGACAGCGCGAGGCCAATGGCTACGAAGAACGTCATGGGGATTCCCCAAGAGTCCACGAAATAGTGCATGGTATCGCCAAGCAGGTCGGCGTATCCCGCAATCGTCGCTGGCGTCCGGCCGTAAAAAATGCCTTTCCCTTGCGGTGAGCCGTGCACAATGAACTGCACGTGCTGCAGGAATCGCTCGCGACTGAATATCAAGCCGCTGGCGACCGCGTAGACGGCCGCGCCTGCCACCACGCCGATCAAGGGAGCTTTCCAAGCGTTGGGGCGGCGCGAGCCCGGTGAGCGCTGCTGACTCATGATACGCAGGAGCAGGATCAAACCTGCAGCGGCGAAGATGACATAGCTGGGATCCTTCGTCGCCGTTGCCAGCGCGGCGAATGTTCCGAGCCACGCAGCACTGCGAACAGTGAGCCCATCCCGCAGGCAACGAGCGAAGACGGCCAGACCGAGACTGGTCCAGAACAGGGCGCCCATGTCCACATTGCTCGTTCGAGCGTAGTAGAACATCGGATACATGAGAAGCACGAGCGCTGCGGCGACAATTCCCGTTCTGCGGTTCCAGAGCGCGCTGCCGGTGTACGCGGCGGCAACCACAACTCCCGAAGCCATCAGCACGCTCACAAGCCGGGCCAGTATCGTCAGTGTTGCGAGCGCCGCAACGGGATCCACGAGGCCGTATGGATACTCTACCGATTGATGCTGGAGGCCACCGGTGAGTCGGAGCACCGCAAGATATGGAGCGCAGAGCAGGGCCTGCATCACGTAATGAAACAGCGGGTACTGGGGGTTGAATGTTGGCGAGGGATCCACGAACACGCTGTAGAGCTCGGCGACGGGACCGAGTGGAGCTAGCTCGTCCGTTCCCCAGGGATGAATCCGGTCGGGCGCCGTTGCATAAGGGAGTCCCCACCAGATCCCGGGCAGATAGAGCACCAGCCCCGCGACGAAGAGGAGCAGGGCGACGCGCCACTCTCGCCGGAGCCATGGCCCGGCACCAATAGCTGATTCAGCCATTGCAGCTCGGACGCGGACTGTAACTCACTGGCTCCCTTTCATTGCAGTCACAGCAGAGACGGCTGCGTGCGTTGGTGGAGAACCTGGATCCTTTTCGGCAAGCGCGTTGAACGTGGGTCCAACCTGGAAGACAGCGTCTCGAATGACGGGCAACCTCTTCGCCGTGTGGTAGACGCTTATCACCACGTTGAGCCCTCTTGAGAGATGCGCGCGCTGACCCATGGCGACATCGGGAAGTGAGGCGCGCACCTTCGCAAAACCGCTCTTCTCGAGCAGGCCGACCAGCGAGCGGGCCGAAAGCAGCTGGCGCTGAGGCGGCACCGCACCGCGCCTGCGCGCGTACGCCGCACTCCAGGCAGCAGGTAGGTATCCTCCGGCCCAGAGGCCAGTGTGGGGATCTGGTCCCAAGCTGAACCGGTTTGGCGTCGCCAGGAACGCATCTCCACCCGGGCCCAGCACGCGCCAGGCCTCCGCCATCGCTCCTGTCTGGCTCCGCACGACCTCCACCACCGAGTCCGCGGCAAGATGGTCGAACGTCTCATCGGGAAACGGCAACGCCTCCGCACACGAACAGATTAGGGGAGCATTCACCCCCGCCTCACTCAGCCGCTTTTTGCCAACTACTAGCCAGCGAAAGGCTATGTCGATGCCAACGCCCTTCACGCCGAGTGCAGCAGCGGCACAGAGAAGCGGTGCGGTTCCGCAACCGATCTCCAGCAATTTTCCTGGCTCCGATCCATCCAGCAGGCTCGACTCGCGGCTCCACCAATCCAACGCCGCCTGGGCACGTGCCGTTGCGGAAAGAACCCCGCGTGTGAAGCGCGCAGCATCCTTCGCCGGCACGGCTTTCGTGTTGGCATAATAGAAGGCGATCAAACCCTCAAAGTCCGTATCAACAAAGCGCTCGGCCAGCAGCATACCCTTGGCCCGGTCTGCGTCAATCCCGATGTATGGATCCGGAAAGACCCGAAGATCAGGTATGCCGAACAACACCGGGAACGTGCGATCACAGGGGCCGCAACGGAGCTCCTGACTTAAAACACCGTCCTCTTGCAGGCTGCCCTTGCAAATGGGACAACAGAGCTCCACGCCACCAAATATCAAGCGTCGCTCCCGACAAGTTTCTTGCCCGAGGCGTTCGAGCCTTGGGTTGGCTTGGGCCTCAGCTCGCGCGAAGGCCGGCCGGTGAGATAACCAGTGAACTCGCCACACGTCCAGGCCGCCACCAGTATCGTTGCGGCCGGAAACGCGCGAAGCCACTGCGCGATGTGTCGTCGCTTGTGTAGAATATTGGCAGCCATTCGGCCGAGGAGCACTGCGGGTAGCGCAACGCACGATCCGGCGTACAAGGCACGCTTCACCGGACCAGCTCCCGCCACGCGTCCGCTCGCGAACAAACGCCCGAACAGATAACGGTCGCGCATTGCGACCGCATACGGGAGCACTCGTCGACTGTGCACAATAATACGGGGCGACAGCCAGAGTATTTCTCCCCGTCGAACGAGCGCGTCATGCACCTCCGTCTCGTGAAATTCTTCCAGCCAGACAGTCCGCACATTTTCCAGCATCGATCGTTCGTAGGACACGTTGCAATCCGTGATGTAGCGCGCCGGCCCGTCCCGTACAGGGCTCATGAAACGACCATAATCCGAAAAATACAGCGCCCACTCCAGCGCGGCCCCACCGAGCGCCTTCTCTACCACCCCGCCAATCGCCGCGCGCCGTAGCGTGTGCGCCTCGAGTATCTGCGAAAACCAGTCGCTTGCTGCAGTGCAGTGGTCTTCCGTCAACGCAACAATGTTTCCGCGTGCGCTGCGCACGCCGAACGAGCGCAGCTCAGCCGGTGTCCGCTGACCCGCCAGCCGGACAACCTTAACACCCGAAAGGGCTTTCATCACGCCGGCGCCCGCAAGACGCTCGTCGCACGGGACAATTACCTCGGCGGCGACTTCACCCTCTTGCGACGCTAGACTCGCCAGGCACTTCCGCAACGCATCGCCCACTCCCCCCCCCCACTCCCCCCTCTCCAGCGCGACCACTACCACCGACAGCTGAAGACCGTCGTGCTGCAACCCATCCGCACCAATTGGCGAATTCATGGCCGGCGCTCAGGCCTGCTGGCGCTGGCGGCGATTGGGCAGCGCGAGGTAGTAACCCGTGACGACCGCGCCGGCTCCCACAACGCTCGCAAGCACCAGCAACCATCTGACTATACGCGGGCTCACGGCGATCCTCAGAATCGTGAAGTCGTGCATGCCGGTGAAGGCGCGGCGCAACGCGCTGCGGCGATCGGTATACTGAACACCGCCGTCGTGTGCGGAGACGCTCGCTATCGTGCGACGCGCGTCGCCGAGGGAGACGCGATACACGGGCAGTGGGCCGAACCGGTATGCCAGCGTATGTTGCTCCAGAAGCTCCACCCGCTCGATGGTCGCATCCGGCGGGAAACCCGTCCGAGCGATCTCTCGGGCCAGAGACTCGTTGATCGGGACCCGCCGTCCTGATCCCGCATCGATCAGCGCAGGCGGAGCACCGCTGAGCTCGATTCGGTACACGGTGGCGTCGCCGATCTGTCGCAGGGTGAGTCCCACCACTTTGAGTGGCGGAGCCTCAGAAGACTTCAGCGCAGCGACCGCAGCAGCCGGCGTGATGGTCGCCTTCGCGTAGTCCAGGGCCGCTGTGGCCGCGGAGCCGCGCGGCCCCGCGACAGAGGGTGGGAACGACATCACGATGCCCGTAGCGATCCACATCGCGAAGAACACCCCGATGACGATGGTGATCCACTTGTGGACCCTTCTCATCGGCCACTGAGTCCGACGCCTTCCCGATCGCGAAGGCTCAGCGCTGGGTGGGGGAGGGTTGCGGGACATTTCCGACTTGCTCACCGTGCGCGAGTCGACACGCTGGCCGCGGAGTCAGATCTCAGCGCAGACCACGGCAAAGGGCCGGCGAGCACCTCGAATCCACGCCCTGTTATCGTCGGGCCCGCCACGACCCAGATCGGCCGGTCGGCATAGATGTCCATCAGTCGCGTCCGAACCTCAGGGCCACGATCCCAGGCGTAGACCGGTGCGTTCGCGTTAAGGTCGACTGGGTTGTACGCTACCGCCGAAGCGTAGTCCGGATGTCGTCGTCCCTGAACCAGCACCAGACTCCGGCCAAAAGAGCGTTCACGAGCGAGGTCGCGAATGTCCGGCCGCATGCGGCGATAGTGGTAGTATTTGTCGAGCGATCGCCAAGGAACAAAAGTCGCAACGCTCAATAGGCACAATAAGAGCGCAGCAAGCACGACACGAGCACCGGCGCCTGTGACGACCTTCGCTATCTGGTCGGCGAGGATCTCCACACCGCGCGCAGTTAGGGCAATACAGGGCACAAGGATCAGATACCAGTACCGCGCACCGAAGTCCGGGCCCCCGCTGAACCAGTAAAAGCTGTGGATTCCTACCACAGAGACGAGCACAGCGAGCATCAGGAGATCCGCGCGCACCCACCGGGGCCGTGAAACGAGTAGAACCGAGAGGACGAGCAACGACCCTACGCTCCAGCCCAGGAGTTCTACGTTGAGCGAGTAAGTGTTCAGGTTTGCGTTTACCAGTACGTCGATTGCACCGTGCCCCGGAAACGGATCCAACCCGCTCCAGCCCATCCCGCGGTTAGCGCCGAAGCCGAGCGTGTTTGAGCCGACGCCGTGGAGCTTGTCGGTGTACGCATTGATCGGAAAGTCGGTGGCTCTTCCGGTAAGGTAGCGGTTGTACGGAAAAACGACCCCGCCTACGATCAACGAGCCAAGCGCTAGCGTCACCACCGGCGAAAAACGTAACCTGCGCCCCCACACGGGAAGCGCCCACAGACCCAGGAGTCCGGCAACGAGCACACCCTCGAGTGGCCGGATCAGGCTGACTAGCCCGATGGCAATCCCACCGAGCCACGCCCAGGTCAGGTTTCCGCTGCGTCTCAGGCGAGCTACCGCCACCGCGGCTCCCAGAGCGCACGTGAGCGTCAGTGTATGAGTCATGAGGCTCATTGCCATGAATAGAAACCACGGCGAGGTCGCGAGGAGAATGACCGCGAGCCGAGCAGTACGAAGGTTGTACACGTCGCGCAGTGCGGCGTACGCGAGCAGGATGCACAAACCGGCGAGAACAGGATTCACTAACCAAGGCACGCCGGCAAGCACACCCAGCGCGAGAATGAAGGGCCACCCGGGCGGCACGGGGGAGTACCAGCGAGTAGCCTCGTAGGTCATCAAGTCAACGTTGAATGCCTCCGGTACCGGCGGCACGGGCATTGAGAGCATACCATGCGCTAGATACCGCGCGTGGTAGAGATAACTCACCTCGTCCGGCACGTGCGGGTGGCGCTCGTATACCAATGTCGCAAGCATGGCAGTCACGAAGACAACGCACGCTGCGGCAACCAGAACGAATCGATCCAAGCCTGCGGGTTCCTGGAGTCCCTCGGCGCGAGCGCCGAGCAGATTGTCGATGCTGGTCCGGACTCCTTCGAGTGCGCGGTCAGGTACGGCGCGTGCCACAAGGACGATCGTCGCCAGATTGAGGACCTGAAGGAAACTCGCGAAGAATAGCTCGGCCACGTAAACGGGGACCTCGCGGGACAGTGTGGCGCTGGAGAGTACAAAGATCCCGGCAATGACCGCGAGCTTCGTGCCCCCGAAGGTCCTGAGAAGCCAGGCCAAGGCCAATCGCCAGAAGCCGCGATAGCCCGTCACCACAACAACAAACTGAAAAGCGAGGAGAGCGAGCAGCGCGGGGTGAGCCTCACTTTGCAGTCGCAGGGGGCTGACCAGATGCTGGTATCCGACCATTTGACCGGCACGGACGAGCTGAAGTACAGTCGTCTGTCCGAGGAGCGCCACAGCGAGCCAGAAGGCAAAGGAGCGCCATTTGGTGCGCCAGAATGCGCCACACAGCACGAGCGCGAAGCCCGCGGTGAGTGGAAAAAGGATTGCGGCACGCTCCGGGAAAGTCGACACGAAACCTGGCCCCGCTACTTGCGCTCTTCGCGAGCGAGTAAGTCGCGGGAGAGAGCAGGGGGCAGGAACGCGCGGAGGCGCTGCGCGATTTCCCTACCTCCTTCACTCCCCAGCACGTTACGCTGTTCCCCGGGGTCGGCCCGGTACTGGAAGAGTTGCTCCGTTCCGTCCGAATTAGTAAGGAAATGGTGCTGCGCGGTCACGAGCGAGATCATGTCCTCCTCAGACGAGAGCACTGTGTCGGCTGCCACCAGCGCGCCGCCGGATCCCCAGTACCTGCCAAGTGATTTTCCAGGGAACGGTGCTTCTCCGCCGATACCTACCAGTGCTGCGACTGTCGACGGAATGTCTCGCACGCTGACCGGTTGCGGCACCGTCACGCCGGCCGGGATGCGTCCGGGAAACGAGATCAGGAGTGGAACATGCAATGCCGGAGTGTGAAGGTCCTCTCCGTGGCCAAGGTGCTGATGCTCCGCAAAGCCCTCGCCATGATCGGAAGTCACGATGACGATGGTGTTGTGCAACAAGTTGCGCCGCTCCAGTTCGCCCAGTAGCTGGCCGATCTGGTGATCGAGATAGGCCAGTGAGTTGTCGTACGCGTCCACCTCCGACTGCAGATACCGCAGAGCGAGTGAGTCACCTGGACCAAGCTTCCTGTTCGCTTCCTCCGTCAAGAGTGGATTGCGACGCTTTCCACCGTTGCCGAATCGTGTGTGGAACGGCGCGGGCGGGAGATAGGGCGCGTGCGCGTCCAGGAAGTTCAGGAACGCGAAGAACGGGCGCCCACGGTCGTTTCCTGATAACCACTTCACGAACTCCCCGTTCACTTGCTCCGCGCTCTTGCGGCCGAGCATCTGATAGTACCCGAGCATGTGGCGCAGGCGGTGACTCTTGCTACCGTTGCGCACTAGCGAGGAGCTGTAGAACATGTGGCCTGGCGTGAACGCGAAATCCTTGTAGTGCGCAAAGCCGCGATCGAGTCCGGACTCGCGGCTACAGTAATCGGTATTGGCCACGAATCCGGCAGTGAGGTAGCCACGCGCGCTCAGAACCTCGGCGAGTGTCGGATGCGTCCCGTCCAGCGGGCGGACCCAATTCACGGATGTCTCGTGCGGAAAGCGGCCGGTCAGGATACTCGCGTGCGATGGGAGCGTCCATGGCGCGGTGGAGAATGCCCAGTCGAAACGCACACCGCTCCGTGCAAGGCGTTGAAGATTCGGCGTGGTAGCGCGATGATAGCCGTACACGCTGAGGTTATGAGCGCGAACGGTGTCGAGGATGAGCAGAATGACGCTCGGCGAGCCTGCAGTCGCAGCAGGGAGACGAGCCAGCGCTCGGTGTTCCGCCCAAAGCATCGTGCCTTTTGTGGCTGTGATAGCCACGAGCATCAGTGCCGCAACAATTGGCGTGGTGACGCGCACGATGCGGACAAACAGGCCCGCGCGCGCCGCGGCCATGCGCCCGGCTTGCACGGCTAACCCGACAGCGAGCACGAAAATCGCCGCACGATGCAGCCGGTGCCATTGGAAGAAGAGGACGCTCAGGACGAGCAGGAAGGCATAGACGGTGACCGCCGTCCGCAGAGTCACGGCGCCCGGACGCCACCAGGCCACCAGCCCCATGATCAGCGCCGGGACTGAGAACACCGTGAGCGATGCGAGTGGCGTCATCCAGATGAGGTGAGGACCACCGTAGTAAAGGTAGCGGTCAAGCATGAACTGCATGATCCCCACCAACACCAGCTCGGCGCCGCTAGTCGCTAGGGCGAACCAGCCTCCGACGAGCAGCACGCCTACGGATCCGAGGGGCGTTGCGGATGGGCTTTCCGCGTTGTGTTCCTTCACGGGCTGATCCGTGCGGTCAGGCACATCACTTCCTGCCTCTCACGCCGCGGTCGCGTGCCGACGGAACGAGCGAATCCAGCGAGACACGCAGCCGTTCGACCAACGCTCGCCCGTTGGGGATCGCAGCCAGATCGTGACGCTGCCACGGATCCGCGTAGATGTCATAGAGCTCCTCGCGTCCGTCCCCATTTCGGATATAGTGGTACGGCGACTCGATCAGGGATGCCATATCTCCCTTCGAAACGGGATACCAGGCAGGTTGGTTCGCCGGTTCTGTTATCTGCGACAGCAAGGGGGACTCAGCTCGCGCGGTCGTTGATGCTTCACTCCAGTAACGCGTCAAGGAATTGCCCGGCAGGCGCGTTGCAATTGGAACATCAGCCACGTCGATTATGGTCGCGGGAAGGTCGCGGAGTGAAACGGCGTTTCCGACCCGTGCCCCTGCCGGCACGCGCGGTGGATACGCGATCACCAGCGGGACATGAAGTGAGGGTAGATAGAGGCTGCTTCCGTGACTCATTGCTCCGTGTTCGCCCAACTCCTCACCGTGGTCAGATGTTACTATCACAACGGTGTTCCGAAGAACACCGCGTTGCCCGAGCGCGTCGAGAAGCAGTCCGAGGTGGTAATCCGTGTAGGCAATCGCGTTGTCGTACGCGTCGGTGATCGAGCGGATCTCTTCCGGCGTGTGCCGCCGGCCCGTCTGAATTGTGCGAGTGCTCGGCACCTGGTCAGTGAACTGCAGCCCCGACGGAACTTCCGCGACGTAAGGCTCGTGTGGGTCGAGGTAGTTGAGGAACGCGAAGAACGGTCGCTCTCGATTGCGCGACTGCCACCGCAGAAAGTCACCACTTATGGTTGCCGCGTTCTTCCGTCCCGGCCAGTGGTATGTGCCTAATGCCTTGTTGTACAAGGCTGTGAGACGACGGCCTAGCGCGGAGCTCTGTAACACCTGGCCAGCTGACACCGCGTACGCCTCGTAATGCGTGAACCCGCGGTCCAGTCCAAACTCGTACGTGCCGTACGTGCCGTTTGCAACGAAGCCGCCCGTGGCGTACCCCTGATCCCGCAGTACCTCGGCGAGCGTCGGGTCTGTTCGGTCCAGCGGCGACTCCCAGTCCGCGGACATTTCGAAAGGGTAGCGGCCAGTGAACATGGTGGCGTGGGAGGGCAGCGTCCAAGGCGCGGTTGCGATCGCCCGATCGAATATCACTCCTTGCTTGGCGAGTTGCTCCAGGTTCGGCGTCGTAGCTCGCTCGTAGCCATAGGCGCTGAGGCTTGCCGCTCGTGCCGTGTCCCATATGAGAAGCAGTATGTTGGGCGCGTTCGCCGGAGCAGCAGGCAGACCAGCAATCGCTTGTCGCTCCTTCCAGGAGCGCCACCCCGCTGCGCCAAGGCCGAGCAGCACGATTACCGCCGCGAGAGGAATGGCCGATCTGCGAATGACTTGTCGGACGAGGTCTGGCCGCCTTATAGCTATCCGGCTGGCCTGCGCCGCAAGGCCGGCCGCGAGGAGGATCATGGCGATCTCGTGCACGCGCGGATACGAGTACAGCGCGGTGAGAAACGCGAAGAACAGGCCAAGAAAAATTGCTATGGGCGAACCTATGCGCGAAGACCAGCGCGACGCCGCCAAGAGCGGCAGAGATAGCACAGTCAAGATCACCGTGTCCGCAACCGGCGCCATCCAAACGAGGTTTGGGTCGAAGTGAACGATCTTGTCCAGCGCTGCTACAGCAAGCAGTCTCAGAGCTACCTCACCTACTCCCGTCACGAGCCCCAGCCACGCAGCAATAAGCAGCAATTCCGTAGAGCGAAAAGACCTTGCGCGCGCGGTCTGGATAGCGTGCGTGGTGTACGGCGCCTGTCGACCCGCCGTCGAAGGCTTCTCGCTATCGAGAGTACCTTTGGGTAGCACGAGCTGAGGCGATGCCTAGGCCAACAGGTTCACGAGATGTATCCGAGTCCGCTCAGGCGCTGCCGGATGATCTCTTCCCCCTCGGCCGACATGGTGATATCAGGCACTTCTGTCGATACATGACCAGCGGTCAGGGACCGCCCCTGCATTGAACCCGGCACATCGTAGCCTCCGATCTCTAGAAGTGTGGGCGCGATGTCCAGCAGGCGCGCCCCTGTGACTTCCCCGTGTAACCGATTATTCGACGATGCAAGAATGAACGCACCCAGCTGTGCATGGTTGCAGTCATCGGGCCCAGTGTCGTTCTCCTGGACGTGGATCGCCGGATACCCGACACCGCCGATCGAGCGCCAGTACAGCGCGCCGAAGTGGACGATCAGGTCTGGCGCAACGTTTCGAACCGTTCTGTATACCTCCTCAGGCTTGAAGACCAGTGTTCCCAAAGCCTTCCCGCGTTCGTCGTTCGTCGCTTCGAACATGGTTTTCACTTCGTCGCGAAACGACTCGTACTCTGATGGCTCGATTACGCCGTTGGGTTCTCGTCCTTTGACGTTAAAGAAAACCCGGGCGTAGTAACCGCCTTCGCTCCAGACCTTGGTTTTCTCCCAATTCACGTCAAGCTTCCCAAACGGGGTGACCTGCGCCGGGTATTCGTTCAACACTAGCAAACCTTCCCGCACCAGCCATTCGTTCACGGCGAAGCCACCATCGAGCCGTTGAGCGCCATGATCGGAGACGACCAGGATAGCCGTGTCCTCGGTGAGGACCTCGAAAATGCGTCCGAGCTCCTGGTCCAGGTACAGGTAGTAGTCGCGGATGACTTCCTCGTACGGATTCCCCGTCTCGTACAGAACATGCTGTGGATCGTGGTACTTCCAGAACCCATGGTGAATCCGGTCGAGCCCGATCTCCACGAACTGGAAGTACTCCCACTCCGCGTGCTGAAGGTAGTGCCGCACGACCTCGAAGTGCTTCCGCGTCATTTCATAGATCTCGTCCTTCAGCCAGTCCTTCCGATTGGTGCGAAAGCCTTTCACATCCACTGGGTAATCGCCGACCAGTTTTGCGATCTCCTCCTTCACGCCGGCCGGGTGCGTGTACATGTCGGTCGCGGTGTTGGGAGTGAGAAAACAGCCGATGCTTATTCCGTTGACCTTGCGCGGCGGGTAGCCGGGCGGCACGCCAATTATTACCGAGCGGTTTCCTTCGCGAGCAATCTGGTCCCAGATTGCCACCTCGCGGATGGACTTCGAGTTCACGGTGGCGAGTGCGTCGTAGGAATGGTCAGCCCGGTTGCGAAAGCCGTACACTCCGAGCGAGCCGGGGTCCTGGCTGGTGGACATGCACATCCAAGCCGGAACGGTAATAGGCGGGATCACGCTCTCCAGCTTACCGTAACAGCCGCCGTCCATGAGCCGGCGAAAATTGACGAGCCGCTCGTCCCCGAATAGAAGCTCAGGCGCGGCACAGTCCAGGCCTATGACAAGAATTTTCATGAAAGAATGTGCTCTTTTTCGTGAGGGCCCCGAAATCGCCTTCGGTCATCCCTGAGCAATTACGAGGCCTCCCTAATAGGTTCCCGCGCCCGCAAACAGTGATATGACATATGACTACAGGGGCCATGTCCGAGCCCCGCGCACGTGCCTGTTGGAGGTCGAAACTGGTTTCGACATCGCAGGTTCGGTTCTAAAATCCGTTTCCGCGGCTTCTTCTGACAGATGTCGCATCGATCCAGGACTTGGTCCCGCAACCGTCCCCAGCGGCCGCTTCTGCTACATCTTCGAGCGGACGAGGCTTGCAATGTCGCCAACGGTGTCCAGGTGGTCCACACTCGCCTCGTGCGCCGCGATCTCGATCCCGAAGTGCTCCACGAGGATCGCCGTCAGCTGAATGGTCGCCAGGGAGTCGAGAATACCGGTAATGATAAGCGGCGTCGACTCAGTCAGCTCCTCCGGGCCGGCCCCCGGAAGAAACTCCTCCAGCAGGTACTCCTTGACGGTTCGCTCAATATCCTGCACGAAATTACGCTCCGGTAGTGGGTGAGAGAAGGTCTAATTTTCGCTTGTCGCCGCGCGGACAGGCCGCGTGCCGCCACGCCGCAGGACGTCGGGCTTGTCGAGAAGCGCGCCCAATAGTCTCCGCGCAATGAGCCGGTGGCCGGCCGCGTTTGGATGCCGGTCCCATGCGGCCACCTGCACATCCTCGATTGGGTACCCCGTGTAAGGGTTCGGCACGTCGAGTACTGTGAACCCCGCCTCGCCGGCAAGCCGGCCGAGATCTTCAATCTTTCCAGGAACTGGATCGTCGCCCGGCATTGGTATGTAGGCCGTCATGACGAGAATCCCACGCTCGCGGCAGACGCCGGCGATGCGGCTGTACGCCCAACCCAGAAGCTCGTTGCGATAGGGCTCGAGGCGTTTTTCGGCCGTGACTTCAGGCGTCGTTGTGTCGATGCCTGCTCGCCGCGCCATCTCCAGGAGGAATGGGTATGGCACAACTATCCGCTGGCGAATCTTGCGCGCGAGATGCCGGGCGGACAGCTCGGCATCGGTATGATGCGAGATAAGCAATAGCGCGTCAGGCGCGAACTCCAGGACTTTATTCTCCAACGAGTAGAGATGATGCAGCGGGGTATAACCGCCAACCGCAAAGTTCAGTATCTCGTACTTCGGTTGAGAGGCGCTGCCTGGCTCCCGGTTAAGCTCTTCCTCCAGCAGCGATTCGAATGTTTCGCCGTCTCCGACCCCGCGGCCCATCGAGTACGAGGCTCCCAGCAGCGCGATGCGGAACGTATTGGCAGGAGGGACTAGCTCATAATCCCGGTCTCGCATGCCCCAGCGATTGGTACGAAATGGCTCTCCTCTGAACGTCACGCCGGCCAGCGCTAGCAGTTCGGTTCCCCGAAAGTCGCCGGTGCGTCGTTCAGCCGACTCGTGCTGCTTCTCTGGATCGTTGTAGGATTGCTCGGCGTACACTTGCCAGAGCTCCCCGTTTAAGCGGTTTACGCCGGTGAGACTCTCGTAGTAGCCGCGCTGCAGAAGCGATGCGTCCCTTCTGTTCAGCTCGATGACGCGTATGTCGCGAATCGCTTCCTGGGCACGTAGGCTCAGTCTGCTGGTCACTCTGGGAATCGCCATCAGGTACAGCACCAGAAGCACCGATACTGTCGACAAGGCAGACGGCAGAATCGCAATCGCTTTTTTCGCCTTATCACGGGGCCGTTTGGCACGCGCCCAACCTCGGGCGTTGTACACAGCTGCAAGAACCGCCACCCCCGCGAGAACCGCCATCAGGGTAAGGAAGTCCGCCGCATTCCAACGTACATCTCTCCAGAGCAAGATCCACTCCGTGACCGTCGAGCTGGTCCATAGCGACCACAGGACGCTGATGACCGCGAAGGTGAGCGCGGTGCGCAGCGCTGAACCAGCAATGTCGCCCGCTGAACGCTTGCCCGGGTTCAACGTACGAACGCGCCCGTGTCGCATCTCGAAAACGGAGTTTGCCAGCAGCAGGACCGCCAGGATGGCCCAGAACAGCACGTCCGTCCAGGAAAGCAGCCATGTGCCGAGGATCCAGAACCACTGGTACGAGTGCGTGAGCCAGGTAACCAGGAAAACAAGGCACGTGGACGTGACCAGCGCGAAGGTGTTTCCCCAGCGACGAAGCGGAAAGTAGGTAGGATAGTATACCACCTTCAGCATGAAGTCCTTCCAGTAGATGTTGATACGACGCCAGAAATCGGTGAAACTGGACGCCATGTAGAAGAACTGGTGGGTCTCAGGAAGGCGGAACCCGAATAAATGCAACATACCGACGATGAGATGAAACTGGCCGGACACTCGCAGATAGAGCAGAAACACCGCTACGATGTAGCGCACCAGATCGCTCCCTGTCGCAACCTCCGCTGGACTTATCACCAGATTGCGGTACACCAACCTGTATAGCAAAAGGTGGATGACCCCGCGGCAGATCCAGGCCACTCCACGCTGGTATATCACGTAGGAATCCTGGTCGTAGTAGGTGCGGCGGAACGTGCTGAAGTCTACGACGGGGAAAAGCGGGAAAACGACGTTGGGCAGCAGGAAGAAATACGACAGCGTTCGGCGCAGCGACGTCGACTCCTTGGTGTGCCGCAGATCGTAGAGGTAGAGGGCCAGCCGGAACATGAACATCGACCCCAGAATGGGCCAGATAGCGCCCGACCAGGGACTGCTCAAGTGTCCCGACCGCATCACCATGAGCAGCGCGCCGGCTACGCACACTACGACGATCCGGGCCGGGAACGGGACGGGAAGGTGGCAGATTCCGATCAGAGCGAGGCCAATACCGATGAGCCAGGCACCGCTCACCGCGCCGAACACCAACCAGATGCCTGCAAGCGAGATCAGCAGGAAGAACGACATTCGCTGCCGCAGGGGAAGCAAGTGGTGAACGATGAACCCGGCCATCGTCAATGGGGCGATCTGATCGTAGAAGACAGGGTTCTCAATCCGGAATGCGCGAATGACGATGATCAGCAGCCACAGCTGAAGCGTCACGGCCAGGAATCGTGCGACCGCACGAGTATCCACGGTTTCCCACCGCAGCGACGTCAACGAGTATGGGCGGGCAGACTCGGGCGCGGCGCGAATGCCGACCCCCGCGGTTAACAGACCCAATCCAAGCACGCCGAGCATCATCTCGCCTTTCGCGACGCGAAAGGTGGCCTGGCGAAGGAGATCAGAGCCCACTGCGAAGCCAAGCGCCGCCAGACCTCCCACGACGAGAAGCCACGGCACCAATTTCTCCCAACGCGGCATGCTACGAATCATTGGCGGTCTCAGTGGCTGGGATTCTATAGGCCGAGGAAGCGAGCAATGATGATTCGCTGCATTTCAGAGGTTCCCGAATAGAGTGTGCTACCGAGAGCATCACGCAGCACGCGCTCGCCGGCAGTGTCTCTTTGTGGTGGACGCGCTTGTCGCGTCGAGAATCCAACCGCAATCATGGTCTGCGGTGGCAAATACGGGGCCCTGACCAGCTCGCACGCCGACGCCGGAAGTGCCGGTCTAACGCAGCGTTGGGTGTAACAGGCCGGGCAGAACGCGCAACAGATATTTGCTGCCGTGGCAAGGCAGCAACAGAGAAGCGGCATCTGCGCGCCACCGAGCGTCGCGTCTTGACTCGAGGGTTATCCGCGCGCTAGCAGCGCGCTTCGGCCCTTTCCCCGGCCCGCACGGTATCAGTTGCTTCGACGGAGACTGGTCCTGGGCGCGATTCCATCCGCGAATGCTTTCAGTGAATCCAGCACGGCTTGGTGACCGGGATCATCGGCAAGATTTTCCCGCTCGAGCGGATCGCTACGAAAGTCATACAGGTGCTCGCGGTTACGCGCGTCATAAAAGAAGTGAAAACGTTCGAGGAACACCGACGTTTTGTCACGGAGCTGGGTGACGACCGTATCCGCGGGCTCGACTTCCGCCGCCCCAACGGAGCGCCAGTGACGGGACAACGACCTTCCTGGAAAGGCCGCACTGGTGCGAGCTCCCGTGAGATCCACCAGCGTAGATGGAAGGTTTCGAATGCTGACAGGGCTGGAAACGCGCCGCCTCGTTATCTCCTTTGCTGGTGGGGTGATGATCAGCGGAACGCGCAAAAGTTCCATATGCATTGTGTGACCGTGCCCGAAGTCAAGCCGGTCGCCCAACTCTTCGCCATGATCGGAACTGATGATAACGACCGTGTTCTCCATAACGCCGCGGCGGCTCAGTTCCTCGAAGAGCCGGCCAAGCTCGGAGTCCAGATACGCGATCGAACCATCGTACGCGGCCACTTCCACTTCTGCGATGTCCTTGGCCTGTGCGGACACGTTCCACTCCTGAGACAGCGGAGGCCTCCGCTTTCGGACACCTCGATGGAAGATCGTGTCGAATGGTGGTGGCGGTAGATAGGGCGCGTGGGCGTCCATGTAGTTGAGAAAAGCAAAAAACGGGCGCTTCCCATCGCTGGGCAGCCAGTCGAGGAAATCGTCACCGATCCGCCCTGCATTCTTGCGTCCAAGAATCCGTCGAAACCGGAAACCATCCCTGAACCATCGCTTGGTCGTAACTTTTCGTACGAGAGCGGAGCTTGCCACAAACTGCTCTAGAGAATGGTCGAAGTCCTCGTAGTGAATGAAGCCTCGCGTAAGTCCCGACTCCCGGCTGACCAGATTGTTGTTTGAAATGAATCCCGCTGTGAGGTAGCCGTTCTCTCGCAGCACCTCGGCTATAGTGGGAACTTTGGCCGTCAACGGACGCTCCCTTTTCCGGCCCGCTGCCAGCTGATCCGGCGGCCACAGCTCGCGCGGCCAACGCCCCGTGAACATGCTGGCATGGGAGGGCAGCGTCCACGGCGCTGTCGTCATGGCCCAATCGAAGACGACCCCGCGTTGGGCCAGTCGCTCGAGATTCGGCGTGGTGGGGCGTGCGTAGCCGTAGACGCTCAGATTGAACGCCCGTACCGTGTCCAAAATGATCAGGAGAATGTTGGGGGTTCCCGCGGTAGCCGCGGGCAAGCGCGCCAGCTCGCTCCGTTCACGAACTAAAAGCCCACCTTCCACCGCAGCGGCTATCAGCACCACCAGCCCGGCCAATGCCACTGTGCCCCGCCGTACCTGGCGAAACATCGCTCCGTGTGAAGCCGCTTTACGTCCAGTCCAGGCGGCAAGTCCCAATCCGAACACGACGATCGCGGCGAAGTGGACCTTTTGGTGCACCACCATCAGGCTCACAACCGACAGAAAAACAAAGACACCCACCACGACGCTCAGCGTCACCGCGCCGGGTCGAAGCCAACGCCCCAGCAGGAGCAATAGCGTCGGAGGCGTGAACAGGAGAAGCTGCGCGACTGGTGCCATCCACGCCAGTTGAACTCCCTCGTGGATGTATTGATCGAGGCCGAACTTCAGTAGTACTAGGATCACCACCTCACCAAGGCCCGTGAGCAGAGCGAAAAAAGCCGCCGTTAGCACGATCTGCCCGGCCGTTACGGGCTGGCTATCCGCCACATCGTGAGCGTGGTTGGGCGTTGTACGCGCTCCGTCGGATTTCATTTGCTTTCCTGCACCGTTGGCGTGACACCTTCTGCCAGAGCCTTCAGAGATTTTAGGACGGACTGGTACTCGGAAGCGCTTGCGAGGTTCTCCTGCTCCAGCACGTCATTGTAATGATCGTAGAGGTGTTCGCCCTGCCTGTCCCTGAAGTAGTGGTACCGGTCGGCGATGACCGACGTCCTACCGTGCACCTGGGCCAAGACGGTATCCGCGGGCTCCATGGCGGTCGTTTTAGGCAAACGCCAGTGATGCGCGAGCGAGCGTCCCGGAAACACGACGTTCGTCCGCACGCCCAGGAGATCCACGAGCGTAGACGGCAGGCTGCGAAGACTCACTGGGCTCAAGACCCTCACGCCTGCTGCTTCGCTTGCTGGAGGCACGATGATCAATGGCACGCGCAGGACCTCCATATATAGGCTGCTTCCGTGTCCCCAGTCACCTCGCTCCGCCAGCTCCTCGCCATGATCGGACGTGACGACGACTACTGTGTTTTGCAGTATGCCACGGCGGTCCAGCTCTCCGAAGAGTCTGCCAAGTTCATGATCGAGATACGCGAGCGCGCCATCGTACGCAGCCACCTCTACCTCTACCACGTCCGTCGGCTTCCGGGATTTGTTCCGCTCTTCTCCGAGTAGGATGGCCCGGCCCCGCACTCTGCGATCGAAAATCGTGTCAAATGGCTCTGCCGGGAGAACTGGCGCGTGCGCGTCCATATAGTTGATGAAGGCGAAAAACGGGCGCTCCTCCCCTTCAAGCCAGTGGAGAACATCCTCGTTCAGCTCCCGCGCGTTTTTGCGCGCGAGCACTCGGGGGTACCCGAAAAGGCGGTGAAACAATGGCTTGCTGATGACTTTCGCGAAGAGTGCCGTGCTTCTAAGGAACGTACCGAACGAATAGTCGAAATCCTCGTAATGGATGAAGCCTCCAGTAAGCCCGGACTCGCGACTCAGAAAAAAGAAGTTCGACACGAAGCCAGCGGTGCTGTAGCCGTTCTCCCGCAGCACCTCGGTGAGAGTCGGCACCTTCAACTCCAGGGGACGCTTGTCTATCCTCTTAAATTCGTTCGGCCACTGCCCTGTGAGCATGCTGGCATGAGAGGGTAGGGTCCAGGGTGCCGTGACGATGGCCCGATCGAAGACGATCCCGCGCTTGGCAAGGTGCTCCAGGTTGGGAGTAGTTGGCCGCGAATAACCGTACAAGCTCAGGTTTAGCGCGCGTACGGTATCGAGAATTATGAACAGTACATTTGGCGATCCCGCAGTGGCTTCTGGCAGACGCGCGAGCTCTCGCTGCTCTCGATATGCTCGCCCCCCCTCCACTGCGATAGCCAGCGCAAGCACTACCACAACCAATGCGAATGTGGCCTGGCGAAGCCGCCGGAAAGTTATTGTTCGGTTGGCCATCGCACGGCGACCGACCTCCGCACCGAGTCCGAGAGCGAGCAAGGCTATCGCGACGGAGTGTAGTTTCTGGTTTACCACCAACAGGCTCGCGACCGACAGAAAAACAAAAACGCCGACCACCACTCCCACGGTGACGGCCCGGGGACGGAGTCTGTGCACAAGGAGGAGTATCAGTGCCGGCGGTGCATAAACCAGTAAGTGTGCTACCGGCGACATCCACGCTACTTGAGGCTCAAAATGGATGTACATGTCGAACCCCGCCTTGAGCACCAGCAGTATCGCCGCCTGGCCGAGGCCGGTGACCAAGGCGAAAAAGACGGCCGTTAGGATGATCCGCCCTGGCGAGATCGACTCGCTCTTCGTCGAATCTGCAGCGTCTCGGCTAGTGACGGGATCACCTCTCTCCTGAGCTCCGCCCTGCGTCATGAAATTCTTTCCGCGTCGTTCATGGCAGTGGCGTGGGCGCGATTCGACCCGCGAAAGTTCGCAATGAGTCTACAACAGTCTGGTACGCCGGAACACTGGCAAGGTTTGTCTCCTCCAGCAGATCGGCTTGGTGATCGTAGAGGAACGGCCGGCCGGTGTTGTCCCGGAAGTAGTGATAGCGTCCGGCGAAGGCCGATATCGTTCCGCGCACTTGCGCGAGGACGGTATCCGCGAACTCGACGTCCGTGCTCTTGGGAGAGCGCCAGTGAACGGCGAGCGAGCGACCCGGAAACCTGACGTTTGTCCGAACACCTGTGACTTCCAGCACCGTTGATGGCACGCTTCTAAGACTCACCGGCTGGGAGACGCGAGGCATCGTACGCGCGCCGCCAGGAGGCACGATGATCAACGGCACATGCAGGATTTCCAAACGCTGGCTGTGTCCGTGCCCGAACTCACCTCGCTCGCCCAGCTCCTCTCCGTGATCGGCGCTTATGATGATCAGCGTGTTCTGCAGAACACCGCGACGATCTAATTCCGCGAAGAGGCGGCCTAGCTGGTTATCCAGATACGCGATCGAGCCATCGTAGGCCGCCACCTCGATATCCACAAAGTCCGCGGGCTGGCGGGCAACGTTCAGCTCCTCCCCGAGGGGCGGCCTGCGCCCCCTTACTCCGCGATGGAAGAGCGTGTCAAAGGGTGGAGGCGGAAGATATGGCGCGTGGGCGTCCATGTAGTTGATGAAGGCGAAAAACGGGCGCTTCTCGGCGCTTGGGAGCCAGGCGAGAAAATCCTCATTGATCTCTCGAGCATTCTTGCGCACTAGTGGCTGATAGTACCCGGTGAGCCGGCGAAACCACTTCTTGCTGGCAACTTTCCGGACGAGCGCCGAGCTCTGAAGAAACATCCCGAACGAATGATCGAAATCTTCGTGATGGATCATTCCCGCCGCGAGCCCCGATATGCGACTGACTCTTGGATTCGCGACAAAGCCCGCTGTATAATAGCCGTGGTCCCGCAGTACTTCCGCGATCGTCGGTACCTTCAACGGCAGTAACTGCTCCTTCCTCCCTACCACCAACTCGTACGGCCAGCGCCCCGTGAACATACTGGCGTGTGAGGGCATGGTCCACGAAGCTGTTGCCATCGCCCGATCGAAGACGACACCGCGCTGGGCCAGTCGGTCGAGGTTCGGACTCGTGGCACGGGCGTAGCCGTAGACGCTCAGATTGAGCGCTCGCACGGTGTCGAGAATGATGAACAGGACGTTGGGCGCTCCGGAGAGGGCGGCGGGTAGAGCGGCCAGCTCGCGTCGCTCCGAAACAACAAGCCCACCTTCAACCGCGCAGGCCAATAGCACCACCAGCGCGACTGCCGCCACCGTGACCCGCCGGATCAGCCAAAAAAAGCGCGCTCTATGAGAGACTACCAAACGTCCAGCCGCCACGGCGAGTCCCAGTCCCAACAGGGCGATTGCGACAGCATGAATCTTCTGGTGCAGGAACAGCACGCTCACGACCGCCAGAAAAACATAGACCCCAACGACGACTCTGAGAGTCACCGCCCAGGGACGGAGCCGATGCACAAGGAGGAGCAACACCGTAGGGATCGCAAACAACAGCAATTGAACGACCGGTGACATCCAGACCATGTGCGGGCCTACGCCGACGTACACGTCGAATTGCAGCATGAGCACCAAAAGAATCGCGGCCTCGCCGAGGCCGGTCAGCAACGCAAAGAAGACCGCTGCAAGCAAGATCTGTCTCGCCGCGATGGGTGCGCTTGTCTCGCCGTTCATGATGGCCGGGTCGCTCGCACTAGGAATTGGACTGCTCGTGCAGAAGCGATCTACCCTCCATTGCCGGTCCGGGGGGAACACCGAGCGCCATCAGGATGGTGGGAGCGAGATCCTCCAATCGCGCCTCACCTCCATTGAAGGGCCGGTTCATGAAAAGCACGCCCGGCACGAGCGTGGGATCGATGATGTGATCGCCTCCCCATTTCTTCACATTGTCTTCAAAGCGTCCCTCCGGTACTCCACCAAGCGCCGTGGACCAGGAAACGCGGTACCCCTCAGCGAAGCGCACTATCAGGTCGGGAGACTCGCCTGCGCATGGGCCGGAATACGCCTCATCTCTTGACGTCACGCCCCTGATCGCAACGGAACCACGCTCCGGATCAACCATGCCCGTGAGCCCCCGCGCGATCTCCTTCTCGACCGCTTGCGCGTCACCTCGCTTGACCACGCCGTCGCGTTCCCGTCCCTCGAGGTTCAGATAGATACTGCCAAGTCCGAGCGCGTATGCTTTCGTGCGCTGCCAGTCAACGCTTCGCAGGAAATCGCCTGCTCCCTCCCCTGGTTTCGCGCCATCACGGAGAGCCAGCAGCCCATTGTCGTGTAGCCAGCTGTTCAGGTGCACCCCACGTTGGAAGCTGTTGAAGCCATGGTCGCTCAGAACGATGAACAGCGTCCCGTCATCCGCGTGCTCGAGCGCGTTCCCGACGATGGCGTCGCACTGGCGGTAGTGGTCCTCGATCACGCGCTCCATGCCGGCCGGTACAGCACCTTTGTTCGCGGGGTGTTCCGGCTCGCGGAACCGCCAGAACATGTGCTGGATACGATCCGGCGTGTCGAACAGACAAAAGAGGAATCCCTGGTCGAAACGCGAGAGCTCGTACTGCAGCATGCGCTCGCGCTCGGCCATTACCTGACTGCACTGGTCAAGGTACGCTGTCTCCCCGAACCTCCCATTCGAGAGACCCGTGTGGTCCTCCACCATACCAGTGGTGTAGAAGGTTCCGAGCTCTCGCGATAGCTCTGTGGAAAATTCCCACGGCGAGCTTATTGGGAATAGCGGCGCAGCGGGGTCGAAGTTGACCGGAGACGCATACAGCTCGAAGAGCGGATCCAACCCCACCAGGTGGAATCGGACCATGCCACTCACCGACTGCAGCAGTCCGCTCTTGAATTTGACTCGCAGCCAGTCGCTCCAGGCTCCCTCCCGCACCTCGAGCGCCTTCGGATGCCCATCAGACCGGACTACAACCTTTTTCCCGGGCCGATCCACTTCGATGATGAGATCGGAGGTCAGGTCGGCACCGCTCTTCGGGTTTCGCGGTCCTGTCAGACGCGTGCGGATCGGCTCACCGGAGACCACTCGTACGGGAACCACGCTTTCGCTTTCGCCCGCCGCAACGCCCTGTCCCGAGCTGTAGAAAGTGGAGGTACCGAGACCCCCGCGCAGATCGGGCACACCCATCCCAGAAAGCATCCGACCCTTGAAACTGTCGGGTGGGTACGTGCACGGACACCTAACAACAGTGGAAGGGATGCCGGCTGCGGAGAGGACCTCCCACACGGTGGTGCCGCGACGCAGGTTGACCGCCTTCGGTGGAAGAAAACTGCTCTTCTGCTCGTAGCGGTTGAGCGCGAGGTCCGGAAGGTACGTCTTCGGATCGCGCCTGATAAAGTCGAAGATGCCGTGGCCACCGGGGTTCGTGCCCATTGCGAAGGTGGACCAGGCCACCGGAGTTTGGGCGGGAAGCGTGGTGCCCACACGCGTGAGGGCGCCGGTGGCTCTGAGGCGCGCCAGGTTCGGCAGCTCCCCTGCCGCCAACATCGGCTCTACAATCTTTGGCTCGAGCCCGTCGAGGCCGATAACGATCACCTTGCGCGCGATCGGCACCGGCTCACTACGATGAGGTTGTTTGGTCTCTCATGTCCGCTGCGAGCGCAGCTGACCCGCGCTAGCGCCGGGCGAACATTCGCGAGACCTTGCGGCTTACGTTCTGGGCCGTAAGTCGGACAAAGCCAAACATACGGCGGCCGAACATCAGAGCGACGCCGGTGATTGCGGCGACCGCCGACGCCAGCGGCATTAGCGCGTCGGGTCCAATATACATGCTAGATAATCTCCCCGGTTAAGAGTAAGGTCCGGCGATGCCCGGCCTCGCTGTGTGCTGCCTCATTCAAGTAAAAGGCCCGCGTAGTTACCTGGTTGGGTACGTTCGTAAGCCACGATAATGTATCCGTTTGGACGCTCCGAGACCAAAGCACAGCGTGCTTGTCTTGTAGGCTCAAACCGCGAATATTGTTGTATGGTCGCAACATAGCTGCACGTGCGTTCGCCAGGAAGCGACTTACCGAAGGGCGTGTAACTTGCGCCAGTTCAGACGCTCGGTCAGGCTCTCCGTCCACCACCACGCCCACCAACCAGGATGTCCGACGACTATGAGAAAAGGCGTTACCGTATGGTTCACCGGCCTTTCCGGTTCGGGAAAAACCACGATTGCGAAGCGCGTCGAGACGATCCTGCATGAGATGGGAGCTGCAGTGGAGCGACTGGACGGGGATGTGGTCCGTCAGAGTCTCACGCGCGACCTAGGCTTCTCCAAGGAAGACCGGGACAAGAACATAGAGCGCGTGACTTTTGTCGCCAAGCTGCTCACGCGCAACGGAACGATCGTGCTCGCATCCTTTATCTCGCCGTACAAGGAGACGCGCGAGTACAGCCGCCGCGAAATCGGCGAATACGTAGAAGTCTATGTAAGAGCGTCCCTCGACACGCTGCTTGAGCGCGACGTCAAGGGACTTTACCGCAAGGCTCTGGCAGGTGAGATCCAGGGTTTCACGGGCGTCAACGATCCGTACGAGGAGCCCGAAAATCCGGCTGTTATCTGCGACACCGATCACGAGACGGTGGAGGAGAGCGTAGCTAAGGTGATCGCCTTTCTGGAAAAGGCCGGATACATCGAAGCCGCACGCGACAGTCGCGGCAGTACTCCAGGACTCTCGACTGACGGAGTCAGGCGCTCAGGTGGCAGCCTCGGTGACAGGAGCTCCATACCGGGTCCGAGCGTTCCGCACGGCGGTACGCTAGTCAATCGGGAGCTCGGGGGCGAAGCGCGCGCCGAAGCGCGAGCCCGGGCAGCATCGCTTCCTCAGGTCCCGCTCGGGGAACGCGAGCTGAGCGATCTGGAATTGCTGGGCGTCGGCGCGTTGAGCCCCCTCACTGGCTTCATGCGCCGCCTGGACTATGAGTGTGTAGTCGAGACCATGCGTCTTTCGGACGGTTTGCTCTGGCCGATGCCCGTCACTCTAGCTGTGTCAGCAGAACAGGCAAAGGATCTTGTAGAGGGGCGCGACATTGCACTCACGAACTCCTCAGGTCGTCCCGTTGCGCTGATGCAGGTGACGGAGCTGTTCAGTTACGACAAGAAGCGCGAGGCTCAGCTTGTATTCGGTACCACCGAGGAGGCGCATCCGGGCGTGGCGCGCCTATACGCACAGGGCGACACGCTTGTGGGAGGTCCGGTCTGGATCATCGACCGCCCGGGTCAGAGCGAGTTCCCCGAATACCGTCGCACACCCGCCGATACCAGAAAGATTTTCGACGAGCGCGGCTGGAAGACCGTGGTGGCGTTTCAGACCCGGAACCCGGTGCATCGGGCGCACGAGTACCTCCAGAAGGTAGCCCTGGAGGGTGTGGATGGGTTGCTGCTCCATCCGCTGGTGGGGGCCACGAAGTCTGACGACGTGGCGGCTGACGTCCGGATGCGCACTTACGAGGAGATTCTTGCCGCGTACTATCCGGCCGACAGAGTGCTTTTGTCTGTCTTCCCCGCCGCGATGCGCTACGCCGGCCCTCGCGAGGCAATCTTTCATGCACTGTGCAGGAAGAACTACGGTTGCACCCACTTCATCGTGGGCCGCGACCATGCCGGCGTGGGCAACTACTACGGCACCTACGACGCCCAGATGATGTTCGACCGCTTCACGCCGGACGAGCTCGGCATCACGCCACTCAAGTTTGAGCATTCGTTCTTTTGCCGGACGTGCGGGAGCATGGCCACTCCCAAGACCTGCCCGCACGGCCGGGAATCGCACGTGTTCCTGAGCGGCACCAAAGTGCGGGAGATGCTCACGAATGGTGATCTGCCGCCAGCAGAGTTCACCCGCCCTGAGGTCGCCCGCATCCTCATAGAGGCGTATCAGAAGCAAGGGGAGACCGCCGGATCTGCCGCGAATCGGTAGCCCGACACCCGACACCCACACCCCACACCCGCCTTTCTGACCAGCCTTGGCTCCTATCTCCGAACACGGACAGACCGGGCCCACTGCGGTCGAGCAAGAATCGCCAGCAGACACTGGCTTTCGCTGGCCCGAGGACCGGCCCGCGGATGCGGAAAGAGAAAGCGAGCTCGTCGCTCCGGAGCGAGGCTGGCAGCGCTGGACTCAGCTCGGGCTTATCGCTTCAGGCGTCGCGTTCGCGGCATGGATCTACTTCGCGCCGCTCCCTGACGGGTTATCCGCTGAAGGTAAGACGGCGGCAGCGATCTTTATTCTGTGCACTGTGCTGTGGGTAACGAACGCGATTCCGATCGGTATCACCGGGCTGCTGGCAGTCGCGTTGCTCGGAAGCGGTGGAGTCATGACCCCGGCGGCCGCGTTCGCGTCGTTTGGGAACTCGGCTGTCTTCTTCATCCTCGGAGTGTTCATCCTCGCCGCGGCTCTGATCAGGTCTGGGCTGAGCAAACGTTGCGCGCTCCTCTTCCTGACGAAGTTCGAGCGGTCGCCTTACAGATTCGCGACCGGAATGATGCTCACGGCCGCTATAGCCACGGCCTTCATGCCGGCACAGGCGACAACGGCAATGCTCTTTCCGATCGCCTTCGAAGTCGCCAGGGCAATGAAGCTTCGTCCCCAGTCAAGCGCATACGGGAAGGTCCTTTTCCTCTCCCTCGCGTGGGGAGCGATGGTTGGCTCCAACGTCAGCTTCCTCGGCAGCACGCGAGCGGCACTCGCCCTGGGCATCCTCTCAAAATCGCATCAGACGACGATCACTTTCTCGGAGTGGATACTGGCCTCGCTGCCGTTGGTCATTCTCGGACTTGTGGCAGTTCCAATCATTCTGCGACTGTCGTTTCCGCGCGAACGGGTCGACTTCGATGAAGCGAAGCGCGTGCTCGAATCGGCGGTGGCGCAGCTGGGGCCGATTCGGGGCGATCAGATCAAGGTGGGTGTTCTCATGCTGACGACAGTGCTCGCCTGGATCCTTCTCGGTGGTCGCTTCGACCTTGCGATCATTGCTCTGTTGGCTGCCACCGCCATGTTTGTTTTTGGTGCTTTGCGTTGGGAGGATCTCGAAGGACACATCTACTGGAGCGTAATCCTGATGTATGGCGGGGCGATCGCTCTCGGAGCGGCGATCGACCAGACGGGAGCTGCGATATGGCTCGTCGAGTCGCTCCTGGATGGCGCCCGGATTTCTCCCTTCCTCGCAATAGGGGGTCTTGCGTTCGGCACTCTTATCTTGTCCGAGTTCATGAGCAACGCCGCTGCTGTTGCGGTAATGCTTCCTCTCGGCCTCGGCTTAGGCACACAGTTCGGCGCGCCACCCATCGCCCTTACTCTCGCTGCGTCGTTCGGTGCCGGACTCGACTTTGCGCTTCCAATCAGCTCCGCACCGAACACCCTCGCTTTCGCCAGCGGATATCTCAGAATGACAGATTTTCTACGCGTCGGCGCTGTGATGACTATCGTGTCGATCCTCTCTCTCCTGCTTGTAGCGTGGCTATGGTGGCCAGCTATAGGTATTTTCTGAGCGTGGCTCATATGGGTTCAGGAATGCAAACTGGTGCCACCATCTGGTTCACCGGCATACCGTCAAGCGGGAAGTCCACGATCGCGCGCGAGGTGAGGGATCAATTGGTCGAGCGTGGTTTGGCAGTGGAACTACTCGACGGGCCCGAGGTACGCCAGAGTCTCTCGCGAGGCCTGGGCTTCGCGAGGGAAGACCGCGAAGAACATGTTCGTCGCATCGGCTATGTCGCCAAGCTCCTGTCCAGAAACGGCGTGATCGCAATCTGCGCCGCCGTTTCGCCGTATCGCGCGACACGGGATGAGGTCCGGAGTAATGTCTCAGGATTCGTCGAGGTGTATGTTGAGTGCCCACTCGCGGTGGCCGAGGCCCGCGACACAGAGGGCGTTTATGCGCGGGCGCGTTCCGGAGCGATCGACGACTACACTGGCATCGACGCTCCATACGAGGCGCCTGAGCGTCCGGAGGTGCACATTCGATCGGACGCTGAGAGCGTACCTGACGCCGCCGCGAAAGTGGTGAGGACTGTGGAGCTCATGGGTCTCATTCCGACAGAGAAAGCCAGTGCGGCAGTTTCTGCGGAAGACGAGGTCCGCCGGCGGCTGGCAGGACTGGGTTACATCTGACGTGTCGTGGGTAGATTGAAATCATCCGCCGCACTTGGCATGCTGTCGCCAGAGGCAAGACTGGTGCTGTACACCGCTGGCGGCCCGGAAAATGACGATCTGATCCGGGAAGCCCTCCGGGAGCATCTGGACTGGCCGCGTATCCTCGCGATCGCACAATGGGAGAAAGCAACAGCCATTATCTGGCGCCGGTTGAGCACTAGTGCTGGCGCCGTGATACCTGCTGCATTCTCGGAGGCCTTCTGGAAACAAGCCAGCGTCGCTGAGTTCCGCCTTACGTATCTGGAGCAACGTCTGGAGGAATCGGTAGCAGCTCTCAGGGCAGCAGGAATAGAGGTGATGTTGCTCAAAGGAGCTGCGCTGGGACGCGCCGTGTATCCTTCCTTCACCGAACGCCCCATGTCCGATCTCGACCTGCTCGTCAGACCAGAGGAGGCCCAGGCTGCCCGCGACACGCTACTTTCAGCAGGCTGGAGCTGGACGAAAGATGAGATCAGCGACGCACGCTATCGAGATCATCACCACCTCCCTCCTCTCTCCGATTCGCTTGGTACCGGCGTCAAGCTCGAAGTCCACAGGAATCTTCTCTTCGACAAGCATCCCTTTCGCTTCTCCGCGGATGACCTGTGGGCCGCTGCCCGGCCTGTTCAAGTGGGTCGAGAGACGGCAATGGCGCCCTCCGACTACCACCTGTTGCTGCACTCTGCGATCCATTTTTCATGGTCACACCTGCTGGTTGCCGGCGGATGGCGCACCTTCCGGGACATCACGGCGATCGTCGAGGCAAGTGGCGAACGGTGGGACTGGGAACGCTTTGCGTCGCTGGCCGCTTATAGCCGGGGCGGCACGTGCTGCTACTGGACGTTCCGCCTGGCGCGTAACCTGGCGGGAATCGACGTTCCTGATGAGGTGATTGAAGAACTCCGTCCACGGCTGTCACCCGCGGTTATGGACCGGCTGGAAAGGCATTTCGCGGTTGAACTTTTCGCGCCTGAAGCGCTCTGCCCCTCCGTACAACTCAGCCGGACGATGTGGCAGCTCGCCATACTCCCGGGCCGCAATGGACACGGTGCGGTGCGCCCGTGGCACGGTGAGCGGGTTCATGACCCCGACGTTGGGGAGAAAAAGGGACGTTCGCGATTGCTCCTCGACCACATCAGGAATGCCGGGTCTTGGGGACGCTATGTCTCCGTAATAGGTCGCCGGCCCTGAGTCGTTGAAGACGTGAGCGGCGATTACCAGTTTGCCATGAAACGCTCAACAGCCGCACACGCCGTCGTGTTGCGCGTCACGAGCTCGCTCGCGTTGATACGGAAAAGATAAGTGTTCGGTGGAAACTCCGCCTCCAGCTCCAGGTGCCTGCACACCGGCAGCAGTCTGCGTCCAAGATGATGTTCTGTGGTTATGAGCTTCCCCAGAACGACATGCGTCACTCGATTGTTCGTGAAATAGCGTAGGAACCCGGCGGAATCGGCGTTGAGCGCAGGCTTGAGTAGCACAACCCTCCGATCGGTCAGATAAGCGAAGGTGGCGACTTTGCCGACAGCGAAGACGGCGGAATCCGGCGTGTGGGCTTTCACATGCTCGGTGAGGGCAAAAAAGCTTCGTTGAGCCGCCGTGAAGCAGCCGCTGGACCGCGTCGGTGCGGAACGGTCGCACTGGCTCCAGGCCGCAACCATCTCGGCGTCTCTGGCAAGCGCAGTAGAACCTATCAGTCCTGTGACTGCGAGTGGAAGCGCCAACGCCCAGCGGGCGCTCATTCGCGTGCCAATAGCCGCAGCTCCAAGCAAAATCGTCACCAGCATGATTGGAAGTAACGGCTCCACAAAGCGTGGGTAACGCCACGGCCACACCACGAGCAGCGCCATTGTAACCGCAAGATAGAGCGCGGCCGCGCGCCAGCCCCGCCACAACAGAACGAAACCGGCCCCTGCCAATAGTGCCATTGCGAGTACGAGCACGACGTTGTCCACAATAGTCCCTGACAATGTGGGTAGCGGGAGAGCATTCGGAATCAACCTCGAGAAATAAGCGAAGAATGCTCTCGCCATGGTTACATGCCGGCCGGGCCGCTCGCGTGTTGCCGCGACGATGTAAGAGTTACCGAGTGTCTTGTCTGGCGAGATGATCGACCAGAGGAGCCACCCTCCGGCTGTCAGCGCCCCGAGCACGCAGAAGACTACCAGCGTGCGAGCTCGACGCCGCGGTAACCAATGCAGGAACAAAGCAATGGGAAGAGTCATCCCAACCGTTCGGGTAAGTGCCGCCGCCAACGCGGCTCCCATTGCAAGTCCCTGATGCTCGGCTGCAGGCTTCCTGGCCAGCGCCCAGAGGCTTAGCATGGAAAGCGCCAGAAACAATGTTTCGCTGCGAATCTGGCCGGCACCTGCTATGAGAAATGGATTGAGCGCCGTCACGGCAAGCGCCATCAGCGCCAGCGACGGAGACCAGAGCCGGCGTGTCGCGTCAAAAACGAGCACCAACGTCAGCGTGGAGAGCAACACGGCAACTGCAAGGATGGCATTCAGCCGCTCCCCCGAAAGCATACCGATTATTGCCAGCAGCATCGGGTATAATGGCGGGTACTGTGAGTGAACCGGGGAGCCGACTATGAACGTGTCGCTGTACCCGCCTGCACGGATGGAGCGCGCAAGTAGAAGATACCAGGCGTCGTCACCACCGGTCGTCATTCCTGGTATCCGAAGGTACCAAGCGAGGGCCGCATGAGCAGCGATCAGAATCAGTGCGCCTGCCAGAACCAGCCGGGTGAGAGGCCGGCCGACAGTTTCAGTCACCGCGTCTGTAACATGCTTCTCTTCGTACGGTACAGATTCGGGACCGCGAACGCACACTGTCATTTCAATGTCGTGGGGGATCGGAATCGCGCTGGATTGGCGATTGGATGATGGATTTGGCAAGGATTAAGCCGCCTCGGAGTCGAAGCGCGATGAGGTTAAGCTCAAGCGCGGCGTAGGACTATCCGAATCTAATGTCGATCGAACGCCGGAGGTGTTGCGCCGCTGCTACTGCCGGTCATAGGCCTACCAGTTCGCGAGCGCCGCTCTGACTGCGTTGCACGCCGCTTCCGAACGCGCCGTGGAACTGTCTGCGCGAACCCGGAAGAGGTAGGAACTCGGTGGAAATTCGCTTGCCAGCTCCAGATTCTGGCACACCCCCGCCAGCTCCCGTGTGAACTTCCTGTCCGTTATTACCAGATTGCTGAGTACGACATGAGTGATTCCCACGGCTAACAGGTAGTTCGCGAATCTCGTAGAGTCTGCAACGATCACCGGCTTGACCATGTCGACCTTGCGATCGGTCAGGTACGCCAGCGTAGCTGCTTTGGGCGTCAAGAAGACGGCTGAATCCGGTGTCGAGGTCGCCACGTAGTCCGCGAGGGCGAAGAATCCGCGCTGTTCCGCGCTGAAACAGCCAGGTGAACGCCCGGGATCAGAACGGTCGCATCCTCGGCGCTCGGCGACGAGATTTGCGGTCCTGGCAATCGCTGTTGAGCCAATCAGCACAGTCAACAGCAACGGTGCCACGAACGCCCACCGTGCGCTGCGGCGGGCCCCAATGGTACTCGCTCCAAGAAGCAAGGCCACCAGCATGAAGGGCAGCAGCGGCTCTACGAAGCGTTGGACACGCCACGGCCAGACGAAGAGCAACGCCAGTGTTACAATGACGTAAAGAGCTGCCGCGTGCCATCCACGCCACATGACGATCATTCCAACCGCGCCCAGTACTCCTGCCAGGAGAACCAATGCAGCGTTGTCGACGATCGTGCCGGAAATCGTCGGAAGCGGGAGCGAATAGGGTATGAACTCGGAGAAGTAGGTCAGTACTGCGTTAAACGTCCGTGCGGGCCACTCTGGGCCGTCACGCCCCATCCTGTCGATGCTTCGTGCGGCCTGAACGATGTACGAACTGCTGACAGACTTGTCCGGTGACCAGATCGACCAGGCCAGCCACGCCCACGCGGTGATCGCGCTGAACGCGGCGAAGGCGACGAGTGTGCGGGTGCGCCGCCGGATAGCCCAGTGCAGGAGCAGCGCGATGGGGAGCGTCATGCCAACAGTTCGCGTGAGCGCTGCCGCAACAGACGCACCCATCGCCAGGCCGCGCCTTTCTGCGACCGGGCTTCTTGCCAGCGCCCAGAGGCTCAGCATTGTCAGGGCAAGAAAGAGCGTCTCGCTCCTGATCTGCCCCGCACCCACAATGAGTCGCGGATTGAGCGCAACCAGCGCGAGGGCCATGAGCGCCAGCGACGGTGACCACAGCCGGCGAACCGCATCGAACATGGCCACAAACGTCAGCGCTGAAATCACTGCCGACAGAGCGAGAATCGCCTCCAGCCGGTCGCCGGTAAGGATTCCTGCAAGTGCCAGGAAAAAAGGATACACCGGCGGATACTGTGAGTGGGCGGGGGAGCCGACGATGAACGCGTCTTCGTATCCACCAGCGCGAAGCGAGCGCGCCAGTAGTAGGTACCAGGCGTCGTCATTTCCCGTCGTGATCCCCGGTATCCGAAGATGCCACACCAGCACAGCGTGAACGACGAGGAGTGTCGCTGCGCACGCCAGAATGACACGGCTGACAGGACGCTCGAGCGCGCCGTCGAATGTTCCCTCATGAGGGATTTCGCCGCGCTCTGTGTGGTCCTGAAGCCTAGCTCGCGGTATCGCTGCCGAAGTCATTGCTATGGTAAGGATCGCGACGTGGGAAGGGACTCGAATTTAGGCAAGGGTCAGGCCCGCCTGGAACGCGTCGCCGCTGGGATTTGGCGGTAGACCTGGCATGGCAATGGGCCGTGCCTGTTGATTGTTTTCAACGGTTGTTGCGCGGGTGCTACTCGACCGGCCGGCACGGGTGTGCCGACAGGAAGGGTGCATGGTCCCCCTCTTGCTTATCACCCGTCCTGGCATAGCTGATAGCAAGCCAGCCCAGATCGTGCGTGTTGTGCCAGACCTCAGGTTAGTTTTCCTGACCACTTCATCTATCATTTGACGCAGCTTTCGCCGTCCGCCGTCTCGCGACAGCCCTTGGGCCCCCAGGGTGCATCCTCACCCACACTGGACAGCTCGCTCGTCCGCGGCGTGGCTTGGACAGGCGGCGTGAAATGGGTGGGCCAACTGCTCTCGTGGGGTTCCACGATCGTCGTGGCCCGAATCCTTACACCCGAAGACTACGGCCTTGTCGGTCTCGCAACGCTATACATGGCTCTCGTCACAATGCTGAGCGAGTTTGGAATAGGAACAACAGTCGTCACATTACGCGACCTCACTCGAGAACAGATTTCGCAGATAAACGCGCTGGCGATCGCGTTTGGGCTAAGCGGTTTTCTGCTTTCGTGTGTGATGGCCGTGCCCCTCGCGCGATTCTTCGCCTCCCCGGAGCTGGCGCTCGTGGTTATCGCGATGAGCCTCACCTTCGTGATTACTTCCTTCCGGACTGTGCCTCAAGCGCTACTGCAGCGCGATCTTCGTTTCAAGCGGCTGGCGCTGCTCGACGGAATGCAGACCATGCTGCTGGCAGTTTCCATGGTGGCCTTCGCGTTACTCGGGCTCCGGTATTGGACGCTGGTCCTAGGCGCGCTACTAAGCGCCGCGATCTCCACAGCATTCATCGTAGCCTCACGTCCTCATTCGTTCGCCCGCCCGCGGTCCGCGACGCTTGGCCATGCGATCACCTTCAGCCGCCAGATCATCTTCTCGCGGCTCTCATGGTACGTGTACTCCAACGCGGATTTCTTTGTGGCAGGCAAGGTGCTTGGAAAGGCCGCCCTGGGGGCGTACACGTTCGCCTGGACCGTTGCGGGCGCGCCTGCAGAGAAAGTCACGGGAATGGTGATCCGCGTAACTCCTTCGATTTTCGCCGCCGTCCAGTCGGACCTCGCAGCGCTCCGGCGCTACTTTCTCAAGCTCACGGAGGGCCTGGCGCTGCTCACCTTCCCTGCTGCCTTCGGTCTGGCGCTCGTAGCGGACAAGCTCGTGCTGCTGGCGCTGGGAGAAAAATGGAGCGCCATGATCATTCCGCTTCAGCTGCTTGCGTTTTATACCTCGGTACGGTCCGTCAGCCCTCTGCTCCACCAGATCCTGGCGGTGACAGGAGGAAACAGATTCGCCATGTGGAGCAACATTGCCGCCGCAGTCGTGCTGCCTCCGGCCTTTTATGTCGGCAGCCGCTGGGGAACGCCCGGCATAGCGGCAACCTGGCTGGTGGCCCATCCATTAGTTTTACTGCCGGTATACAGGCGCGTTTTCAGTCGCATCGAGCTGGCGCCAGGTGCCTATCTCCGAGCGCTATGGCCCGCGGTGAGTGCCTCGGCGCTCATGGCAGCGGCGGTAATCGGCCTCGATCGCGCCGCGCCTGCCGATTGG
>JBHENQ010000122.1:0-3907 GCA_046261975.1 Gemmatimonadaceae bacterium
AAGACGAGATCGAAAAGCCGAGGCGCACTTGGGCGCGGGCATCTGCGGGGATGTCGTCGCAGTAGGCGCGCAGCGTGCGCTCAATCCTGTGTCGCTGAAGTTCCGGTATCGCCATTCATGGAGTTTCTGGTCCAGCTAACGTCCGGGTTCAGTTGCGAGGGCCCATCATAGGACGCGGCGAAGCCGCGTACCACTGTGCCCTCGCCAACTGCAACCCACTGTTATGCGGCCAGTATCTGCGCGCGAGGTGCCGTGCACCACTATCCCCACAAGGAGAGGGTCACGTCACATGGGTCCTCACCGTATGTCACTCCTGTCAGGTCAACTCGCGTTGCCCCTTTGGTGACTTGCGCAATCTGGTCGATGGCTCGCGAGGAATTCGTCAAACCGCTGAACTCCGCGAGGACAGGGCTATTGTCGAACTTTAGCGAGCAGCTTGCCGGATCTGAACCGTACTTGGTGATCCGACCCAGCATCTGAACGTGCTGGCCCTCGTACAGCGTCGGCAGCGGTAAGCTCATGGAGATCGGACCGTCCTTGAAGCGTGTCCAACCGCGCGTCACTAACTGCCGCAGGTCTCGGCAAAGCCAGCTGTCCGGTATGCGCCGCACGTCGCTGGGCTGGAAAGGGAGTGTGATGGCCTGATCAAACGTTGTCACGCTCTTCATTTCACTGAGCCTGCGGACGAAATCTCTAAGCGTACTTGCCTGCGTTGTTAGTTCACCCAGTCTTTCGTCGATGGACGCCACCGGCACGTGAGTATTCCAGGCAAGGCACTTCTCCTTCAGGTAGCGCAGTTCGGCCAGCCGGGTGTCAATCAGGTCATCCAGCTCGTCGCACTGTGTGAGAATTCGGTTGATGGCAACGAGGTTCTTCCCTCGCATGCTGCTCGGAGCGTTCCGAATCTCGTGAACCGGCATCGACTGAACGTCCACGAGGACGGGCACCCCATCGTCCCTGACCATCTCATCGAATCTATCCCAGAACGACAGCAGCTCGGTGATCTCCGTAAGCTCAGGAGCGGAAGCAGCGGCTGCTTTGGCCTCTTTTGCGTCTCTGATGAGCGAGGGCATGGTCTTGACCCCTCTGCAATACCCTCGCAATGCAATGCTCGCTGCCTGGGACTCACTCCTAATTGTCCTATGCAGATCTGCCGCGCCGCCTCCTCCCTTCCACTTGCCCGCAACCTGCCCCCTGAAGTTGCTCGCCTGCGCTTCCCGCTCGTACTGGAGGGTGTAGACAAGCGTGAGATCACCCCCGAGAGTGACCTTCCGTATCATATGGTCACCAAATCGGTTCACAAAGGCCAGCGGGGATCCGAGGAAAAGAGGTGACGCCTCTCGCCGGGCCGCACTACTCATGACCGGGTCGCGCAGAAACTCGTCGTGTGTGGTAACTCGCTTCGTTAGAACTAGATGCACCGTGGTTCGCTGGGAGCGAAAATCCTCCGACGAACTCACGCTACCCTTAACGCTAAATGGCCCCGAGCCGAACTTTGCTCGAGCACTGCCAGCGACGGACTTCGCATAGGATGAGCGTGTGGTCACCACTTCAAGGGCAAACGAAATGGTCGCGTTGTTCTCGCGGCCCGGCATCGATTCTTTGAGGCTGGCCATTAGCGCCTTCTGCTGCCCTGTACTCAGAAAGCCGCGACCCAGTGCGTCTGACCAATCAGCCCCGGGCTGGCCGTCAGCCGCGAAGCGCGCGGATGCGAGCTCACCAGAGACCACGCCAATCGCTCCGAAGCCCGCGAGCTCCACAAAGGAACGTCGATTCAGGCCGTCACTCTGGCTGGGGGCGCGACCACCCTCTGTTGCGCCGAGGGCTTCTGTGTCGCCGTGTTTCTGCATCGCGGTTTCTCCGACCTTGGGTAAAAAGTGAATTCGACTTGCTCCGTAGATTCGTACCGCGCCAACATAACCGACTTGCGCCTCCCGCCGCACTCGGGAGTCTTCACGTATGCAGCCCTATGCGCCGGCCGCATAACGCTCGGCATCAGCGGCGGCGCGTAGCGCCGTCCGCTGCATGCCGTTGTTAGCCGGTGACGCCCTTGCCAAACGCGAGATTCTGGTATCGTGCTCATCTGCCCTGCGGACGCTGGGCAAGCTCTCGGCACATCCGAACGTAGAAGCCCAAGCCGTTGTCGTCAGCGAAGCGACGCCGGTGTTCAACACACTCATACCATGCGCGGTTGAGCCGAAAGAGCTCAAGGGCACGTTCCGCCTCCCGCAGGTAGGCCGGCGTGTTTCCCGGATCTACAATTGGCAATCGCACCGTAAACAGTGTCACCGGCATGATGTTAGGGATGATCTCGTAAGCAGCCTTCCCGGTGCGAAGCGCACGAACAACTTGGTCACTGGTCAGCGACCCAGCACTCGGCACGGTGCGATCGACGAGCCGACGGGCGTCATCACCTTCTTGGACATTCGATACAACCGACCAGACGGGTGTTTCTGGGTTGAAATCAGGACTCGTGAACACGTCGAGCGCGGGCCGAACCGATGCCACGTTCGGGGCAACAGCTCGCTGCCAGTATTCACGCCAGAATTGGAGCGCCTCCTTTGCCAAATCTCGATGCTGGGCCAGCGGCTCGTGATTCTGTTCGCCCGCGCGCCGCGCAGCCAGGTAGAAGAGCCGTTTACACTCCTCGTGGCCAAGCGCGTCGAGCTCGGCCCGCGAGCGCCCTTCCGTCCAGTCGTACTCTTTGGTGATCGCCGCCTGCTCGATATCGCGATAGATGTGAGCGTCGATACGTTCGAGGTTGTTCCAGATGATGCGTGCGATGTCGCGAGTTCGCAGAATTCCCGAGTCGTCTCTGCGACGTGTAAGCGCTTCGTCGAGCTTGACGAGCTTCGCCGGTCTTGGTGCATTCGGGTCGGCTAGACCGGTCAGCGCGATGTACAACATCATGTTCTGGTTGACGTGCTCGATCTTGTTCAAGTGGTGCTTGGTAAGCCTCCGCGTGTCGGTCGGAAAGCCGCGCGCATCGAGCCAATCCTTCTCGTACTCCTTCCACCGGCCATGAATGATCGTGTTCCGGAGGTACTTTATTGCGAGGTAGTCGTCAAAGATCTCCTTATCGACATGGATTCCGGCCTCTGAGAACGCTTGGTAGAGGCTTCCCACACGGTCGCCATTGGTGACGTCCCTCGCGAAATACCTCTCGAGAACCTTGAACTTGTCGCGCTCACGCCACGATTCAAGCATCGCCTCGATGCCGCCGATGACGAAGACTGCGAGGATACGGCAGAACGAAGCATCCAGCAGCGACTCAGCGAAGGCGTAGTCGCCCCGGAGCGGATGTGTGTAAGCCGCAGCCCGAGCTTCGTGGATGGTGATCAGGTCATCCGAGTAGGTATCGATGAACTCGCCTACGTCCATTGCTCTCTCGTCTTGTCACTCGACATCCGGCTAACGCCTTGCGCTTCAGCAGCGGCGCATCAAACAAGATGCGGCTGGCGAGCACCGCGAGCCAGCCGCCACGACAGCCCGCGCCGACTGCTGCAAGCGCCCGTTAGCTGGCCGGGTGTGGGGGTTCATCCCCAGAACGCGCAAATTGGATCGTTTGCAACCTCGGCCAGCAGCGCGTCGAAACTCCGTGCGGCCGGCATTAGCGGATACCGATGCCATTTGAGATCTCGGCGTATGGAGTAGAGCTCCCACATTCCTCGCGTTGCGACATAACGGAACTTCGCGATCGGATGCCTGATCCATGATTTCTTCGGCGCGTCCCACGGCGGTCGTTCTTCAAACAATTCAACGGACGAAGACGAGATCGAAAAGCCGAGGCGCACTTGGGCGCGGGCATCTGCGGGGATGTCGTCGCAGTAGGCGCGCAGCGTGCGCTCAATCCTGTGTCGCTGAAGTTCCGGTATCGCCATTCATGGAGTTTCTGGTCCAGCTAACG
>JBHENQ010000123.1:0-27586 GCA_046261975.1 Gemmatimonadaceae bacterium
CCCGACTCCCGACTCCCGACTCCCGAGCCTCTAAGATAGCCATGACCGCGAGTGCGGGCCAACCTCAAGGCGAGCCTCGCGCTGCCGCCTACCGCGGAACACATTCACCATTCATGGCTCACTACATTGGCGCGCACACCATAGCGAACGGCGGCATCGACAAAGCTGCTCTCCGAGCGGGAGCCGCAGGGATGAAGGCTCTGCAGATTTTCACGGCGATCCCTACATACTATGGAGACAAACAGTCCATCCGGCCGGAGAGGGTGGAGAGATTCAAAGCAGCGCTCGATCAGGCCAGGATCAGGCCCGAACACGTCGTGGTTCACGCTGCCTACGTGCTGAACGTCGCTGCCGCCGATGAGGAAAAGTGGAGGCGTGCGAGCGACGGTCTACGAAAGGAGCTGGAACGATCCACCGCGCTCGGAGTCGGAGCGGTCTGCTTTCATCCCGGCGCAGCCGCGAGTCCTACAGATCGCAGCGCGGCGTACGGCCGTGTTGCCAAGGCTCTTACGCTGGCGCTGCAGGCGGTTGATGGCAGAACACGCCTGCTCATTGAGAATACAGCGGGCGCGGGCCAAACCGTGGGGCGGGAGCCTGCGGAGATCGCCACGATGCTCGGAGGGGTGCCGGATTGGCTGCGTCCACGCACAGGGTACGGGCTCGATACATGTCATCTCTTTGCTTCCGGATACGATATTGCCGAATCCAGCAACACCATGTCGGGCATTCTGGACGAGTTTCAGGAAGCTGCAGGCGAACCGCCGTCGTTCTTTCACCTGAACGACAGCGCTGGATCGCTAGGGTCGAACCGCGATCGTCACGCGCTGATCGGCGAGGGCGAGATCGGGCTGGCCGCGTTCGGGTGGCTGCTGCGCGATCGGCGTAGCGATGGAGTTCCGCTCATTCTCGAGACGCCCCAGGCCAATACCGACATACCCGACGACGACCTCACGCCGGATTACCTTGATGTCAGGATGTTCGAGACCCTCAAGCAGTTGTTGATATGACCCGGAGCGTGTTCCGGCGCGACCGGTGCTGCCCATACGCGCGCGCGGCTCATGGCATCCCAGACTGTGACTGGCCTGATGACGGTGCTCACCGCCGCCATGTTGTCTTCCGCAACCTCGGCCGTCCAGCTGGGGGCGCAAGGAGGAGAGAATCGCATGGACATGGATGCGCTGCGGGAGGAGACGGTTCGCGTGATGTCGCAGTACCTGCGAATCAATACATCTTCACCACCGGGCAACGAACTGGCCGCGGCGAAATTCCTTCAGGAGTTTCTGAGGCGGGAAGGGATCGATGGGGACGTACTCGACACCGCTGAGCTCGGTCCGGGCCGCGCCAATTTCTACGCGAGATTGCGAGGCACCGGAGCGAGGAAGGCGATAGCGCTGGTGCATCACATGGATGTTGTGCCTGCGTTGCCGGAGCAGTGGTCCGTGGATCCATTCTCCGGAGCGATCAAGGAAGGCTATGTTTGGGGCAGGGGCGCGCTCGACATGAAAGGGCAGGGAGTGATTCACCTCATGGCGATGGTAGCCCTCAAGCGAAGCGGCATGCCACTCACGCGCGATATCGTGTTCATTGCGAACGCCGACGAGGAGGTGGAGGGGAAAGGCGCGGCTACATTCGTCCAGAAACACGCGGATCTGCTGAAGGATGTGGAGTATCTTCTGACCGAAGGCGGGAATAGCTATGTCGAGCGCGGGCGCGTGCACTTCTTCGGTCTCGGCGTGGCGGAGAAGAGAGCCTATTGGTTGCGGCTCGTCGTAAATGGCACGCCGTCACACGGATCAATGCCTACGCGGAATAATCCGGTGGCACGGCTTGCTCGCGCTATTGACCGGATCTCGAGCTGGGAAACACCTCTGAGAGTCCTGCCCGCTGTGGACAAGTTCTTCAAGGCGCAGGCGGTGATGGAAAAAGGAGAGAGGCGCGAGTGGCTGGCGAACGTGCCCAAGGCGCTTCGCAACGAGCGTGGGCGCAAGTGGATTCTCAGCGATCCATATCGAAACGCAGTGTTGCGCAACACTGTGACGCCGACAGTAGTAACGGGGTCATCGACCACCAACATCATCCCAGCGCAAGCCTCGGCTGAAATAGATATACGTCTTCTGCCGGACGAGGATACTGCGACTTTCAAGCGTGCGCTGAAGCGCGTTATCGCGGACACCGGTGTCAAGGTGGAGACCATGCCCGGCGTCGCTTCGCTGTACAACGCGCCGCTGGAGACAGAAATGGTTAGCGTCATCGAGAGGGTCGTGGCCGAGCTGCTGCCGGGAGTACCTATCGCCACGCCCATGGAAACAGGTGCGAGCGACCGTCCGACCTATTCGCAAGCGGGGATCATTGCCTATGGTTTGGGCCCATTCCTCGTGGATGTGGAGGAGGATCGCCGCGGTGTACACGGTATCGACGAGCGCGTCTCAATCGATAACATCGGCTTTGGTTTGAGCCTTTTCGTGCGGGTATTGCAAGCGATACAGTAGGGAGTGGGACGCTGCCGACTCCGCCTGTTCTCAGTCCGCCTTGCCCGCCAGAACTATCGATCCGGTTGGTTGTGGAACACCGCCGGCAGGCTCCTCCGTGACTGCCACCATCAGGAGAGAATCACGTGCAAGAGCAAACTGTGCTCGTACAACCGCCGTCCCCTGAGCGTTCGGCACGAACACGCCTGCGCTGAGCTTGCGCTGGTCTGGAGTGATTAGCCAAAGCTGATATGTTCGTCCCACTCCGGCTTCAGGCAGGTTGTGCGCCACAAAGGTCCACGTATCAGTTGCCTGATTCCAGAACATCCGTGCGGATGGGGGCTGTGGTCCCGTCGCCGTGAGTTCCACGACTTGAACGCTTGGACTCAAAAGGCCTGAAAGCATACTGTCACGTTGCGCAAGCTGGCCGGTCGTAGACTGGAGAGTTGCTTCGGTGGTGGCGAGCCGGTCACCCAAGGTACCCGACTGACGCCGCAGGATCACGGCATAGGCCCCAATGCCCAGGGCGGCGAAAGCAAGAGCGGCGGCGAGCAGCCACGCTCCACTTCTTCGTTCCCGGCGCGAGGGCGTGGATTCGCCCGCGGGGCGTTGGAGCGCGAGGATTCCGGGCGACGCCTGGGAACCGGAATCGCGGCTCGCCTGCGAGTCGGCGGCGGCACGAGCAAGGAGCCGGGAGCGTAACCGCGCGCTTTGCGACGTATTCATGGGGCGCACGGGAGCGGTATACGGAAGGAGGCCTGAGGCGTCCCTTAAGGCAGCGATTTCGCTCTGGCATTCAGGGCAACGAGAAATGTGTTCCTGGATAGCCGCGTGCTCCTCGCCCGCGAGCGCATCGAGCGCATGCAGGGCGACCAGTTCTCGCGCGTCCGAGTGACTGAGCTCGCGCGTCACAACACCCCCTCGCTGAATTGCGATAACCGTTCTCTCAGCTTGTCGAGCGCCAGCCGCGCACGTGTCTTCACAGTTCCTAATGGTTGTCCCGTGCGCTCCGCAATTTCCGATTGGCTCAGTCCGCTGAAATAAGCCAATTCGATCGTCTCCCTCTGTTCCACGGGCAGCGTCGCCATTGCCGCAACTACAATATCGCGCCGCTCGCTGGCTTCCGCGTTGGCGTGGGGGTCGTGGCTCATTGAAGACGTGTCCGGGACCGAATCGATTTCCTCCCCAAAGCGAGATATTGATTGCTCTGGAACTCGCGATCGGGCGCGGACGCGATCCAGTGCGCGACTTCGCGCAATCGTGGTGAGCCAGGTGGAAACGGCGCCGCGAGACTCATCGTACCGTGCCGCCTGTCTCCAGGCCTGCCAGAAAGTTGCCTCCACCGTCTCCTCTGCTTCCTCGGCGTCCTTGACGATGCGTATGACAAGCGAGTGGACGAGCGTCGACCATCTGTCGTACAGCTCGCCAAGGGCGCCCTCGTCACCGGAGACCATGCGGCGCAGGAGATCTCGGTCGGCGGGAATGACCCCGGGACCGCCGGAAGCTGCGTGCGAAGCAGTCCGCTCCTGAGGCTCCGGCCCACGTGGTCCACGTTGTCCACTCTTCGAGTCGTACGATGACGAGCGCGGTTCCAGATTCATCGAAACCAATGTCACATTCAGGCCAGCATGCCGCAACGTAAGCGGGTTTGGAGGAAGAAATTGTGCGTCCGGCTATTGCGTCTGCGGCCGAGGTCTATACTTTTTGAGCGCGACGGGCGCGTGTTCCCTCTGTCGAACGCGATTCTTTCACATCCGGAGAGCTCATCGATGGCCACCAAGAAGAAGAAGAAGAGCGGCGCAAAGAAGTCTGCTAGGAAGGCGGCAAAAAAGCCGGCGAAGAGGAAGGTAGCGAAAAAGGCGAAGTCGAAGAGGAAGCCGAATGCGGCGTTCATGAGACCCATGCAGCCGGACGACGCCCTGGGTGCGGTGGTGGGATCGAGCCCAATACCAAGAACCGAAGTCACCAAGAAGATCTGGGGCTACATCAAGCGGAACGGTCTCCAGGATGCGAAGGAGCGCCGCATGATCAACGCCGACGACAAGCTTCGAGTGATATTCGGCGGCAAGAAGCAGGTTTCGATGTTCGAGATGACCAAGCTCGTCAACAGACACATGAAGTAGCTATTCGTCTCGACTACGGTACGTGTTGCAATGCGAGGGGGCGGGCCCGCACGGCTTGCCCCCTTTGAGTTGCCTGACACTTGTATTTCCAGGTTCGCGTGACCGAGATTTCGGAGACGTTGCGAGTGAGTTCTCGATTTCCACTCTGACCACCTCTTTCCACATGGCTGTGACTTCCAGAAAACGATCGTCGGTTCCCAGTTCGAGTTCGACGAATGTTGTAGCGCGCGCGAAGAAGGAGAGCGCGGCCAAGAGAGCCCGGTCACCGGGCCCGCGGGGGCGCTCGAGGTCGTGGGAGATAGCGCGCTCCATCCTGGGAGCCCTGGCAATCTATCTGGTAATCAGGACGTTTTTTGTCGAGGCATTCCGAATTCCGTCGGAGAGCATGGAGCCTACCCTCCTCGTCGGCGATTTCTTGTTCGTGAACAAACTGATATACGGGCCAAGGATTCCTTTCACCTCCATCGCTCTCCCTGGCTATGCGGACCCCCAACGCGGGGAAGTAGTCGTATACACATCGCCTGATGATCGGGACGGTAATCCCACAGTGGTAAAACGCCTCGTTGGCGTGTCCGGGGACACCCTGTATATGCGCGACGGCCTTCTTCACGTGAATGGAATGGTGCAACGTCAGAGCTTCGCCACTCCCGGCGCTGATGTGATGACTGCCAACGCAACTCATCCAGACTTCGAATGGCAGAATCGGTTCGTATTGAGGCAATCGCGCTTTGGCCCTGCGCCAAGGGTGCCGACTCATGACAACTGGGGCCCTTTCCTGATTCCGCCGCGCCACTATTTCGGCTTGGGCGACAACCGATACAACTCGAAAGACTCGCGCTACTATGGCTTCGTCCCACGTGAGAATTTCAGCGGGCGGCCAATATTCATCTACTTTTCCGTGGACTGGGACGCCTGGCGAATCCGGGGCAGCCGGATAGGAGATCGGGTGAAGTGAGGCTTCTTCGCGCGCTCGTCCTTGTCTGGTGCGCGCACGTCTTTCTCGCCGAGGGAAACGCACAGCCACTGATGGACTCGGCGCGCACACGCCTGGCGCAGCTAGATGGGACTATACTTGTACCGGGGCTCGACAGCGCGGTAGAGGTACGCCGTGATCGCTGGGGAATCCCGCATATCTACGCTCGCACGCAACACGATGTCTTTTTAGCTCAGGGTTTCGTCGCCGCGCAAGACCGCCTGTGGCAGATGGAAATGTGGCGTCGTGCGGGTGAGGGTCGCGTTTCGGAGATCGTGGGGCCGAGCGCTATCGGGCGAGACAGGTTCGCTCGTTTGCTTCGGTATCGTGGTGACATGAACGCGGAGTGGGCGAGCTATGCTCCCGATGCGCGGCAGATCATCCGCGCGTTCGTGGAAGGTGTAAACGCCTACATCGCGATTGTAAAAGACCGGCCTCCGATCGAGTTCACAATAACCGGCATCGCGCCCGAGCCTTGGAGCGAAGATGTCCCGCTGCAGCGCATGGCGGCGCTGGCGATGACGGGAAACGCTGCGACTGAAACATCGATGGCTCAGTTCGTGAGCGCGCTCGGCGTAAAAATGGCCGAGGTGCTCTTGCCGACGGACCCGTACCGGCCTCTCGATCCCGCTCCAGGTCTGGACCTCTCCGGCATTGACCACAGCTCGCTTGGCGACGCGGCCGAGGCCGCGAGTGGAGTGCGATTCCAACGTGTAGAGGGATCCAACAACTGGGTTGTGCGGGGCGAGAAGACCACGACTGGCAAGCCGCTTCTTGCCAACGATCCGCACCGCGCTATTTCGTTGCCCTCACTCCGATATCTGACGCATCTGGTGGGGCCGGGTTGGAACGTCATAGGTGCAGGTGAGCCAGCTTTGCCAGGTGTTGCGGGCGGCCACAATGAAAAGATCGGCTTCGGCTTCACCATCGTTGGCATGGACCAGCAGGATGTGTACGTAGAGACCGTGCGCGACTGCGACGACAGGAAGGGCGAGGGAACAGAAGCGCGCGGTCCGAGACGGGGTCCGCGTGCCAGGTGCTACTTGAAAGACGGCAACTGGAAACCGGTCCGTATCATTGTGGACACCATCCGGGTAAAGGGCGAGGATCCGCGAGTACTGAGGCTGGAGTTCACGGAGCACGGCCCCATTCTGTCAGAGGATACCGTCAGAGGACGGGCCTTCGCCTTGCGTTTTGTGGGAAGTGAACCCGGAACTGCGGGGTATCTCGCGCAGATATCGCTAAACCGGGCCACGGATTGGCCGAGCTTTCTCGACGCTGCGAAACGCTGGAAGTTGCCCACGGAAAACCTCATCTACGCGGACGTCGACGGGAACATCGGATGGGTTGCGGCCGGGCTCATGCCTGTACGGCACTGGTCCGGTTTGTTGCCGGTACCGGGAACAGGCAAATACGAGTGGAACGGCTTCCTCGACTTCAAGGACTTGCCGCGAAGCTTCAACCCCACATCCGGATTCATTGTCACAGCTAACAATAACATTCTCCCGCCCGCCTATGGACACCAGCTCAATTACGAGTGGGCGGCACCGTATCGCGCACAGCGCATCTCCAGCGTGCTCAGCAGCGGATCCAGGTTCACTCGGGCCGACTTCGAGCGACTACAGCACGACGAATTCTCGATTCCGGCGAGAGAGCTGATTCCAGTCCTGCTTGCTGCCGCGGCTGCGCGCGGCGCTGAATCTCGTCGCGAGATCCGGATGCTCGGGTCATGGAATTTCGTCATGGACCGCGACTCAGCTGCGCCGCTCATCTATCAAGCATGGTTACGCGCCTGCGCGAGCCGCGTATTCAGACCGCGTGCCGGTCTACTGGAACAACTGATAGACAGCGAATGGGATCTCCCTACCCTCTTGCGGTTGCTGAAGAAGCCGGATGCGGCGTTTGGAAAACGCGCTGCCGCAGCACGCGACTCTCTCATATTGCTGGCGTTGGACGATGCCGTACGCGAGCTGACGGCGCTCCTCGGCGAAGATCGCACCACCTGGAGTTGGGGCGCGCTGCATAGGGCAAACTTCAGACACCCGCTCGCCGCTGCCTTTGACCTCCCTTCGGTCCCGCGGGGAGGTGATGGGAATACCGTGAACGCCACGGGCAGTGGTGGGAGGGGAAACTACTTGCAGCAGGGCGGCGCGTCTTATCGCGTGATCGTAGACCTGGCTGATTGGGACAACTCCGTCGCCACCAACACTCCGGGCCAGTCCGGCCAACCTGGAAGCGAGTTCTACGACAACCTGCTCGGTCCCTGGAGTGCAGGTGAATACATCCCGCTCGTCTTCAGTCGCGAACGCGTGGAAAAGGAAACGAAGCATCTCCTGTCGCTCGTCCCGGCGCGGTGACCATTCCGATCTGGGTGAAGGTCCTTCTCGCAATCGAAAGGAGGTTTTCCAGGACAGCTTCCGCAGCTGCGATAATACGAGACGAGATTCTTCTTGCATGTCTGGACTCATCGCAGAAGGAGGAGCTCAATGCCTTCTTGTACAGCCGGCAGCAAACGTACAAACCAGGCGGACGCATTTTCGAGGGCGGCCTCTTCGAGTGGGAGAAACAAGCAATCGAGAAATCGCCGTTTCCTGCCAGCGGCCGGATCCTACTCGGAGGCGCGGGAGGAGGGCGGGAGATCATCGCACTGCGGGACCGCGGTTACGAGGTCGTCGGCTTCGAGCCCAGCGAGCCGCTCGTGATGGCCGCGCAGGCGGCGATCACTCAGAAACCAGGGGCTTCCCTTGTTCGTGCCTCCTACGCCGACCTTGCGAAAGCCGTTAGCGGCAATGGCGGTCCGCTTGCCTCGATTACCACCACACGCTTCGACGGCGTAATTCTGGGTTGGGGGAGCTTCTCGCACGTGCTCGAGGATGCCGCACGTTCCGAGCTGATGGATTCCATCTCACGGCTCGAGCCGACGGCGCCGGTCCTGCTCAGCTTTCTTCCCACGGATAAGGTGGAAGGAGGAACGCCTGGTCCCACTCGGCGACGCTTTCGGAGGGCGCTGGCCCTGCTAGGGGCACCTTCCGCCAGACGGTCGGGATATGGTCTCCTCGGGTGGGGAGCTTTCTATCGTGGATTTACCGAAACGGAATTGACGAGCCTTGCGGCTCGTCACGGGTACACCATTCCATACCTGAAGATGGATCCGTATCCTCACGCAGTGCTGGTCCCATCGAGGTGAGCACGCCGCTTCCCATCGGCAGCCGACAGGAAGGTGGACGAACCGGGCCGCACTTGGTTCGCGGCCTCACACTGCTTGGGGCGGTGGCGCTGGTAGTCGGCAACATGGTGGGCACGTCCGCTTACACTTTGCCCGCGGCGCTGGCGAAAGCGACGGGGCCATTGGGCCTCGTTACCTGGGTTCTCACTGCGGCTGGATATCTCCTGGTTGCTCTCGTATACGCGAGTCTGGGCACGCGTTATCCCAGGACTGGCGGCCCGTATGTCTTCGCACGAGAGGCCTTCGGCGAGTTCGCGGGTTTTCAAACTGTCTGGGCTTACTGGTTCAGTGCGGTGATCGGTAACGCCGCTATAGTGACGGGCGTGGTCGGGTACATAGAAGGTTTTTTAAGCGTCATCGCCGGTAGCCCGCTCCTCAAGTTCGCTCTGGCGCAGGGGCTGGTCTGGAGCCTTTGCGTGCTCAACATCATCGGGATCCGGCAGAGCGCGAGAGTGCAGATCACGATCATGTTCCTGAATGTCATACCGCTGCTGGCTCTTTCCGTGGCCGCACTTTTTTTCTTTGACGAGGCCAACCTCAGACCGTTCGCACCGAACGGTTTCGGCGCAATAGCCGCCGGCGCCGCGCTGGTTGTCTGGGCGTACTCGGGAATTGAATCCGCCACGGTGCCCGCGGAAGAAGTACAGGCGCCCGAGCATACTATCCGGCGCGGTACGCTGATTGGATATGCGGCGGGGACGCTAGTATTTCTGACAGCTGCCGTGGCCGTCGCGGGTGCGCTGCCCAACGAGATGATCGCGTCCTCCTCGCGACCAATTGCTCTGGTGGCCGAGCACACGCTGGGTGTGTGGGCAGGTCGCGTGATTTCCGTGACTGCTATCATTGCCGGACTGGGGACTCTTAACGGCTGGATTCTCATGGCGGGTCGCATACCACTGAGTGCCGCGGCGGATGGGATTTTCTTTCGAAGGCTTGCGGCGGTCCATCCGCGCTTTGGGACGCCTCATGTGTCGCTCGTAGCAGGCACAGCGGTGGCGAGTGTGATGCTGTTCCTGCTTTTCAGCAGAACCCTGCTAGAGGTCTTTTCCTTCATCGTCCTGCTGTCCGTCCTCACAACTCTATTTCCACACCTCTTTGCGGCAGCCGCCGAGCTGATGCTGGCTCGACGCGGCGGCAGCCGGTACACACCTCAGGAGCGCCGCCGCGCACACATGGTGGCGCCAATAGCGTTCTTCTTCGTGTTGTACACCATGTACGGTGTTGGACCCGAAGTGGCCATGTGGGGCTTTCTGGTAGTGTTGGCAGGCACGCCGCTCTACATCTGGTTCAAGACGCGGGGGTCCCGAGCGGGACCGGGCTGACACTGGCCCTCCGAGGCGTGTGGGGCAGGTCGGCGGGGCGAGTCGGTTCCGCAACCTATTCGCATCCTGAGGCGTCTATCTTCAGATGCGAAGTCGACGGATCCACCTGCCCGAACCTGGTCCCTTAACGCTCGCGTTGGCGACCGGCGGGATCGCGGCAATCTACTTTGCGACAGCTCAGCTATTCGGCTGGCCGATTGGGCTCGGCCATCTACTGCTGCCGGCCGAGCTGGGGATCGCTGTTGTAGCGTACATCTCTACAGCTCGTCGCGCTGGCCGAACGCGCCGCGCGGTATTCACGGCTCTGGCCGGTTGTGCGGCGTTCGGTCTTGCTGGGCGCCTGATGTCGCTGAGCCTGCCGAACGGGCACCCATTTGCAGCGCTGCTGGAGGGATTCAGCCAGATTGCCGCGCAGCTGTGCCTTCTTGCTGGTCTCACTGCGCTACTCAGAGGTCAGGTTCTGCGTCTGCGTTCAGAGGCGACGCTGGACGCGTTGCTGCTCGTCGCAGCAGCTGCTGTTGTGGCACTCCAGATGCCGTATCAGACGGTGACGAGCAATATCGCAGCGCTCGAGCGCCTACGCGGCGTGTCCCTCGTCTGGAATCTACTGGGCGGAGCCAATCTCATACTGATGGCCCTGCTGTTGGCGTGGCGCGGCGACCTCATGGGCGTTCGAATGTCGCTCGGCCTGGCGCTTGGAACCATGGCGCTGTTTCTGGCCAACATGTTCTACATCCGCGAGACTCTGGCCGGCGGCAGTGGTCTCGACCCTCTGACCGCGCTCCTCTGGGTGTCGGCGCATCTCGCGTACCTCGCCGCAGCCCGCGTTCCGCGTGGCCGTGAGCCCGATCTGTCGGCCGAGCTGCCGACTTTCGCCAGCAGTGCGGACAAGGTCCGGCTGGTGTCGATTGTTGCGGCGATTCTCATTGCTTCTTCATCGGCGCTGGTGATGCATTTTCGGGACGAGCGGAGCTTTGCCGTCGCGCTTGCCATTGCCATCTTCGGCCTTCTGCTCGCCGCGCGAGCAGGTTACGCACTGTGGAAACAGCAGCAAACTGCGACTGCGCTCGAGAGCACCGTCGTCGCGGAGCGCGAAGTTTCGGAGACGCTGGAGCATGAAGTGGCGATGCGAACGCGCGAGCTTGCCGGCGCGCAACGGGCGCTACAGCGGATGTGGACCCTCGCACAGCAGATCTCCATCGAGTTGAGGACGGACCACGTCCTGCGACGCTTCACCGAGGCAGTCGTAGATGTCGTACAGGCTGATGGTGGCGCGGTCGGCTTGCTGTTGGACCCTGCGCGTGTTCAGATCGCCGCATCGGTGGGTCTGGACCCATCGGTCGCTGGTCGAGTGATTCCAGTCGAGAGCACCGCGATCGGCGGCGTAGTCCGAACGGGCGACATCTGGTGGGACGAGGACGTTCAGATGCGTGGCAGCCACGGGCGCATGCCCGAGGCAGAGCTCGCTCCGGGCGCATTCGTCCGCGGAATGGCGATCGTTCCGCTCCAGAGGCGCGGCGAGCGGATCGGAGTAGTCGTGCTGGTCTCCAGCAGACGGCGGCGTTTCACCGACGAAGAGATCTCCAACGTGGAGGCCATGTCCGACCTTCTTTCCGTCGCCCTGGCGAACGCGGATCTCGTCGACTCACTTAGAAAGACGGAATGGCGCTTCCGAACTCTGTTCCGGGTGGCTCCCGATGCGGTCCTTACGGTATTCCAGAGCGGTCGGGTAATGGAGGCGAATGAGGCGGCGCGCGACCTCACTGGTCTCCAGGCCACGCAAGTGGTGGGGCGGATGGTGGATGAGTTCCTGCTTCAGGAAGATCGAGAGAGATTCCGGCATGGCCTGATGGAGGCATTCTCCGGTGCACCATCGCGAATCGAGATCCGCTTTCGTAACGACGGTGACGCGAGTGCGGGAGGCGGCTCGGTCAGGATCGTGTCGTTGGCCGCCAGACTCCTCCCAGAAGCCGATCCGCCAACCGTGCTGTTGGTGGGCCGGGACGTCACGGTAGACCGGGAAATGCGCGCGCGACTGGAGGAGACCGAGCGACTTGCCGCGGTAGGTGAGCTGGTCGCTGGTGTCGCGCACGAAGTCAACAATCCGCTGAGCACCATCAGCGCGTTCGCACAGCTGCTACAGCGGGATCGCTCTCTCGACGCGGAGCAGCGAGAATCCATCGACGTCATCCACTCGGAGACTGTACGCGCCAGCCAGGTATTGAAGGACCTCCTCACGTTTGCTCGCCGGAGTGAAGGCGAGCGTCAGTCCGTCGACCTGAACGAGCTTGTGGAACGGACAATCAGGCTCAGGGGATACGAGTTGACGGCCAACAGTGTGCGCGCCGAACTGGATCTGGCTGAACGGTTGCCTCAGGCTTGCGGCGACGCCCGGCAGCTTCAACAGGTACTACTGAATCTCGTGGCCAATGCAATACAAGCTATGGCGCCTCAGGGTGGAGGTCTGCTTCGCATCACGACGCGCGTCGAGGTCCAAGAAGATCGCGTGGTCATGGAGGTTTCGGACACGGGCCCCGGGGTACCGCCTCAGGCCCGAGCGCGTTTGTTCGAGCCTTTCTTTACGACGAAACCGGAAGGAACAGGGCTGGGATTGAGCGTGAGCTACGGGATAGTCACCGCTCACGGCGGCGCAATCTCTGTCGCCAGCACGTCGAGCGCAGGAACCACCTTCCGTGTCGCTCTACCCGTAGCGACCGACGTCATGATCGACGTGCCAACTCCTATCCCGGCGTCCCTCATCCGATCACCGTTGGCCGGAATGCGACTACTCTTCATCGATGACGAGCCTTCGCTGCGGATCGGTATGGAAGCCTTCAGCCGGCTGCGCCGATTCTCCGTGACTACCGCCGCGGATGGCCAGAACGCCATCGCCGCGATAAGACGAGATGCTTTTGACGCGGTTGTTTGTGACCTCTGGATGCCCGGAATGGACGGTCCGGCGTTCTTTGAAGTGCTTCGCCGAGAGCATCCGTTGCTCGCCACCCGAACCATTTTCATAACAGGCGACCTCGTCAGCGGAATCAACAAGCGCTTCCTGAGCGCGACGGGACAACCCGTACTCACAAAGCCGTTTGAGTTCGAGCGCCTGGAACACATGGTCGCCTCTGTTCTGAACGCTCACACCTTGACGACGGCGGCTGCGTCGTAGATTCTGCGCCATGCGTCCATTACACAAATTAGTAGCCGCGCTCGCAGTGCTGAGTCTCTGTGCGTGCGCTTCGTCGCGACCTCGGAGCGGCCGCCCCGACGCCGAGTACCTCACGCCCTACGGGCCGCCCACTCGGCCGTTCTCACCTGCCGTCCGGGTGGGCAACATGCTGTATTTGTCTGGCCAGATAGGCACCGACCGCCGGACGGGTGCCCTGGTTCCTGGCGGGATCGAAGCGGAAACGCGGCAGACCATGGAGAATATCCGTGACGTTCTGGACAGAACGGGCTCGTCGCTCGACCGCGTCGTGAAGTGCACGGTCATGCTGGCGGACATGCGCGAATGGGATGCGATGAACACCGTGTATACGACCTACTTCCCCCGGCACAAGCCGGCACGCAGCGCGCTGGGCGCCAGCGGACTGGCACTCGGGGCGCGCGTGGAGATCGAGTGCCTGGCGACCGTGAACTAGAGCTAAGGCCATGGGTACGGCTTCATCTCATATGACGCAGAACCGCGTCCCGGAATCGTTCCTCGCCGAGGTCTCCGCCGGCTTGGTTCTCGCTTATCAGGGCCTGCAGGCGCTCCATCCGATTTTCCGGGTTGGGATGAGTGCTGAAGAATTCAGGCTGCCGGCTGCCGGCGCCCTCGGCGAGCACCTGCATTAGCCTGATCATGCCGCGGGCGTCGTAACCGGCCGCGCTCATGAAGCGCACGCCAAGCGCATCACTCTCGAGCTCGTCTGCACGGCCGTATTTCATGTTGACCATCTGCGCAACCGCGGCGGCCATCGCGGCGCGCTGTTGACTTGCCGCTGGGTTCTCGGGATCATATGTCGCCACGCCGACGGCGCCGACAAGACCGGCCGTTAGTTGCTGCTTCGCAAGGTGCTCGGCACCGTGGCGGCCCACCACGTGTCCAACCTCGTGTCCGAGGACACCCGCCAATTCCGCTTCGCTGGTGAGCTTGCGGAGCAGCCCAAGAGTGATGAACACTTGGCCACCAGGCAAGGCGAACGCGTTGATCGTCTCCGGATCTGCAAGCAGATGGAAATCATACTTGTAAGGGCCACTGGCTGCGTCACTCTGACGCACGACTCGTTGTCCCACCGATTCCACGTAGTCGTTCATCGGATGGTCCAGCTCGCCTCCAAACTGTTGTGTCATGTCCGGAACTGCTTGAAGCCCGAGAGCTGCTTCCTGGTCCGGACTTATACTTACGTGCTGTACTTCGCCGGTAACCTCGTTGGTAGAGCGTGAGGAGTAGTAGCTGACTGCCGCCAGCAGGGCTACCACTACGGCAATGATGATTCTCGGACTAAGACGCATGGCTGAGTCTCCCCGGTCGAGTCTTACTGCTGCACCGAATCTTGGATTGTCAGTAGGAGAAGCAACCACCGTGCCGTGCTGCATTTTTTTGATTGAGACGACGGGCGGGCGGAGGCGGAGACGTGACCTGGCTTACACTGAAGGAGGAGTGAAAAGTGCGCGCACTTTATGTCGCTAAGGTTGAGATCGAGAAAGTGGATGGTGTGCATCGACGCGCCACTCTTCCAACGGGGCATACCATAGACATGGGCGTGCACGGCCCGATTGCGGAGTACTTCCGTCTAACGACCCTGTCGCAGCTTCCTCTTCCTGTGGATTACATCGTAGCCGCGGCAGCGGGGTGAATGCTCGGTACACTCAACGGCGCACTGGAGGTGCGCGCGATAAGGCTGGCTGGCCGCGATATCGCTGCAACCGCCGAGGGAGTAAACGAAGTCGTCGATCGAATTGTCCGCCTGACCGAGATTCGCATAGCTTACCGCCTTCGCATTCTTGTTGGATCGCGAGCGACAGTGGAGCGCGCATTGGCAGGGCATCAGGAAAAGTGTCCGACCGCGATGTCATTACGGGACGCCGTGCGCATCACGTGGAGCGCGGAAATCGAAGAGAAATGAAACCGTCCCGCTGATACGCCTGTCGCGTGGGGTCCTCGGAACCTATCATTAGAGCATGGCGGAATTCTTCCCGCGCCACACGGTCGAGTGGCACCTGCACGAACCGGCTGCTTTTCGTCGGCTGTCGCTGTCGCTCGCGGGCATGGCGGTAACTGCCGGTGTCGCAATCAGAGTTTATCGCTGGCTTTACTTGGGTTTTAGCTCTTCTGACAGCTGGTGGGTCTTGATCGCGGCGTTCGCCGCCGGTGCGACTATCCTGTTGGGTCTTGCAACTGCACATCTGGGCAATTATCCAGTAAAGCACTGGGTGTGGCGCGCACCGGCTTTCGGAGCGATAACCGGCATCGCCGAGTCCGCAGCAAGTGCCGCATTGATAGCCGCCGGCGTGGAGCGGTTGGGCACGCAGGTGGCGCACTGGAGCGACTGGCAATCGATGGCACTCCAGGCCACACTCCGGGACATCATCGCCGTTTCACTGTTCGCCCTCGTCCTTGCGGGCGTAGTGCAGGTGGTTCGCTACGCACTGCTAAGGCGCGAACATCGTGATAGCACCGCCATAGCTGTCCACGAGGACCACGAAGCCATCACGCACCCACGGCAATTGTGATGGAACGGGCGCATTTCACGGCTCGCACACTCACAGCCACGATTCATGCGGTCCAGCATCCAGGCCAAAGGTTCGCACGGATGCATCGGATTGAACGGATCAAATGGATCGTTCCTCTACCGGAAAAATCCTTCTCACCAGCAGCTAATCCGAATGATCCGTTCCATCCGCTGTATCCGGATGACCCTACGTCATTGAAGCCAGCCACTGTTTGCTCTTCCACGCTTGCCGAATCCGAACAAAATTCGGCATCCTCGTCATTTATCAGATTTATGGACAACCCGCTAGCATGATCACAACCGCTAAAGCGCACATTCCGGCAGGCCGGCTACCGTCCCGAATGCTTTACAGGCTCGCTCTCGCAGTTCTGATGACTGCTGTGCTTGCCGGAACCCGTTTGGCGGCCCAGCAGAGGGCAGCCACTGCCCAACCGTACAGGCCGTTCGGCACACTGCGCGAACAGGCAGCCACTCAGCAGCGATGGCTCGAGAAGAGAATGGACACCGTCCTTCCGGCCCTCATGCGGAAGTACGGAGTGGAAATGTGGGTAATTCCGATGAGGGAGTACGCGGAAGATCCGGTCTTCAGTTCCATGGTTTCACCCACGACGTTCGCCGCGCGCCGACGGACGATCTACGTCTTCTACGATCGCGGCGGCGATAAAGGCGTGGAGCGAATCGCGCTTGGCGGTTCATCACAAGGTGGAGTTTTCGCTGCTCGCAGATCGCAAAAGAAAGTGGACGCAGCCGTGAACGGACAACAGGCGGAGCTGTGGGGCGACCAACAGTGGGAAGTGCTCAGGGAGGTAATCGAGGAACGTAAGCCCAAGACAATCGGGATCAACATCTCGCGCACTTTCGCCTTCGCCGACGGTCTGACGGCCGGGGAGTACGAGGGGATGACCCAGTCCCTTGGCCGGGAGTGGACGTCCAGGTTCAAGCGCGCGGAAGGCCTAGCGGTGGACTTCATTGCTACGCGACTGCCTGAAGAGGCCGTTTTCTACGAGGATCTGACTAAACTGGTCTGGGCGGCAATCGACACTATGTTCTCGGGTGCAGTCATCCAACCGGATATTACACGTACGAGCGACGTAGTGTGGTGGTTCCGGCAGAGGCTCAACGATTGGGGGCTTGACACCTGGTTCCAGCCTTCGGTAAGCGTGCAGCGGCGTGGTGCGACAGAGGAGCAGCTTGGCGAGGATCCTGTAATCCAGCGCGGAGATGTTCTGCACTGTGATGTAGGGATCACGGTCATGCGGCTGAATACCGATACGCAGCACATGGGATATGTGCTTCGGGAAGGCGAGTCTGACGCGCCGGAAGGATTGAAGAAGGTGCTTGCAACATCCAACAGGCTACAGGACATCGTGATGGAAGAAATTCGTCCGGGCCGGAGCGGAAACCAGATACTCAATTCTGCGCTGGCGCGAATGAAAGCGGAGAAGATTTCGGGCACGGTATACACTCACCCGATCGGGATACACGGCCATGGAGCTGGTCCGTTGATCGGCCTGTGGGACTATCAGGAGGGTGTTCCGGGACGTGGCGACCATGTCGTTATTCCGAACATGTGGTTTTCAATCGAGCTCCAGGTTACGGCACCGGTTGCCGAATGGAATGGCCAAAGCGTGCGATCGGCGCAGGAAGAGGACATGGTGATCGGATCGGACGGTAAACCGCGCTGGGCCTGGAAGCGACAGACGGCTTATCACCTGGTCAGGTGAGAAACAGTGCGTGGGAGGCCAAAGGTATGAAGCGCGGCGGGAAGCGTCTGATTGTCGTGGGTGATCGCGTGCTTGTCGCGATCGAGGAAGGCGAGGAGCGGTCCAAGGTTGGGCTTTATCTACCTCCGACTGCGGTTGATAATCAGGCAGTTCAGGGTGGTCGCATAATCGCTACCGGGCCCGGCCTTCCCATGCCGGATCCCGGAGAACCGGGAGATGAGCCTTGGCGAGTTTCGGCCCGGGAAACGCGATTTGTTCCGATGCAGGCGCGGGAGGGCGACTACGCTCTCTTTTTCCGGAAAGCATCCGTAGAGATCACATTCGAGAACGAGCGTTATCTTGTCATTCCTCAGACGGCGATTCTCGCCCTAGTGCGTGAGGGTTACAGTGAAAGAGAGGAATGACAGTGCGCAACAAACATACATTTTATGCTGGAGAGTAGACCATGTACGATGAACGGTTGGTCGCGCCCATGCGTCAGGAGCTGACGCGTCTGGGCGTTGAGGAGATGAGGACGGTGGAGGAAGTTGATCTTCGCCTGAAAGAGCCGAATGGAACAACGCTCGTTGTGGTCAACTCGGTGTGCGGATGTGCAGCTCGTAACGCCAGGCCGGCGGTGGCGCTCGCACTCCGCAACGAACGGAAACCGGAGGCGCTGACGACTGTATTCGCTGGCCAGGACACCGACGCTGTCGCAAGGGCGCGGACATATTTCACCGGGTATCCCCCGTCGTCGCCACAGATAGCCCTGTTCAAGGGTGGGAAGCTCGTTTTCATGCTGGAACGTCACCAGATCGAGGGACGCCAGGCAGGTGAGATTGCCAGCGATCTGGTGAGTGCATTCGATCGCTACTGTTAGAGCCAGGGCCAAGGGCCGGCTGTGGGCTCGATAATACCTATCGCGGGTGTGGTGCAGTGGGTCAGCGGCATAGCCGTTGGTCTCATTGCGCTTCAGCGTGGTTGGCGATACGGACAGGACGGGCGTGGTCCGCGGGTTCTGGCTCGTGCGGCGCTGGCGATTCTCGTACTGGCTGCTCTTGAGGTGATTGTCGCCCTCACCGATTTGCGGACTATCGTAGCCCCGTGGGTGTCGCCGGATTTTGCGAGCGAGCGTTGGCAATTACGCTTGCTTCTGGCGATGTCTGTTGCGGCCTGGCTTTGTCTGGCGCTGGCTGGAAGCTGGAACGGAGTACTCGGCGTTCGGCTCAGGAGACGAGTGGCTGCCTCGGAGCTCAAGAGAAGAACGGAACGGGCTCTCGCTGGTCTGCCGGGACACAGAGGCCCTCCCTCGTCGTCAGGTCGCACGACGCCGTAGCAGGGTGGGGCGCTGCGGCGAGTGCTTGCCGAGGTCACAGGGTACTGTTGTGGTCGTACCACACTTGTGGCCCGCGAAATGGGTTCCCTCTGCCTTGTTTAGGTGCGGAGCGATAAATTTCGTAGCAGAGCCAAGCGACAACGGCAGCTACGCACCTGACGCGGTAGCGCACTGCAAACTATTTGGTCACACAGAGTTAGCCTCGAAAGGGCGAGGTGAGTTGCCCTTCCTGACAATCTGTTGGAAGGCTCTGGAGTAGGGATTGCACAGTTTCACTGCTCGGAAATGGGTTTTGCGTCTTTTTTTTGCAGGAAGTGAGGGGTCCATCGGGCACCCTGGCAGATTCTCAGCGAGAGCTTAATCATTAGGCTCTTTCCGCGAACCTGTTTCGATCGAGCGGCGTATAATCGTTCGTCGGCTGAATTGGGTGCAGTGGAATCGTTGGCTGCTCATCTCAACTCATTTCCGAGAGGTACGGTCATGCAGCGAATCACGGCATTCATGAAAAAGTTCGTTAGCGAGGAAGACGGAGCTATCATCAGCGAATATGGCCTGCTGCTGGCGTTCGTAGGCATCGTGGTCGTCGGGCTTTTGCTCGCGTATTCTTCAGGTTTCAAGATCTGGTGGAACAACAACACCAATAACCTCTTCAACAGCTCGGGCTTCACCGCGCCCTGAGGCCACTGCGTGGGTGTTTAGCGGCCGGCTTGCCGCAGGTTTAACGTTCGGCGCGTTTCTACGGCTGGCTGCACTCTGGGATCTGCGTTCGCGCCGGATTCCCAACTGGCTGGTGATAGTGCTCGTTTCAGGCCGACTGAAGTTGGCGTATTCATGAACAGTACGTTGGGTGAATTGGGTGGTGTCATCGCGCCTTCTTCATCACAACCATTTCCAAGAGGCACGGTCATGCAGCGGATAACCGCACTTATGAAGAAGTTTCTTCGCGAGGAGGACGGTGCGATCATCAGCGAATACGGCTTACTGCTGGCGTTCGTCGGCATCGTGGTCGTCGGGCTTTTGCTCGCGTATTCTTCAGGTTTCAAGATCTGGTGGAACAATAACACCAATAACCTCTTCAACAGCTCGGGCTTCACCCCGCCCTGAGGCCGCTCGCTGCTTGGCATGTTCAGCGGCTCGGGTTGGCGGCTTGCCGCAGGTGTAACGTTCGGCGCGTTTCTACTGCTGGCTGCACTCTGGGATCTGCGTTCGCGCCGGATTCCCAACTGGCTGGTGATCCTGCTCGCTTCCGGCGGGCTGCTTTTTTCGGTGTTGGTGCTGCCTCCAGTGCGCGGCATCGTGCACGGATCCGGGGGTATTCTCGTCGGACTGATTCTGTGGATGCCGTTGTACGCCATGGGCGTGCTAGGTGCCGGTGACGTGAAGCTATTCGCGGCGAGCGGCGCGTGGCTGGGTCCACTCGGTGCGTTACAGGCAGCGTTGCTATCGGCACTGGCAGGCGGAGTTTTGGCGGGGGTTTATATGGTGATGCGCGGCCCCATGAAGCACGCTGGCTGGGTTCTCGCAGCGTGGGCTCCCCCGGGATCCCGAGTGGCGAAGGGGTTGGTTGAAGGGAGGATCCTGGCTGCGTCTTCGTTGCCGTACGGGGTGGCTCTGGCAGCGGGCGCTGCGCTGGCTGCCTGGTTCCCCGGTCTCTTACGCTGAGGCAGGAGCAACACGATGCGTTTTCACCGGTTCGTGAGGGACGACAAGGGCGCCCTGGTTGTGGAATTCGCTCTCGTCGTGCCTATCCTCATGCTCATCGTCTTCGGGATCATCGACTTCAGCAGGGCGTATTACACGCTGGGCAATCTCGATACGGCTGTACGCGAAGGCGCGCGCTATGCCGCCTTACTGCGCGACCCGGGAGGAGTTCAGGAGCAAGATGTGAAGGACTTGGTACGGAAACGGTTCGTTGGATTTGGCAGCGACAGTCTTGTGGACAGCCAGATCAATGTCGACCTCTCGAACCCAGTCGTCACAGTTACGGTGGCGAACTACCCATTCCGGCTGTTGACACCTCTGGCCTCGGTGTTCGGCGCCAGTACCATCAACCTGGATAGATCAGCGGTTTTTCGATGGGAGCTTGCGCCTCCGTGACGCCATCGTTGAACCCAAAACCCGGGCGCCATGGCTGAGAGACGTTATACGATGATCTTCTATGTGGCCCTGGTGGTAGCTGCCGGTGCCGCTTACGGAGTGTACCGGCTTCTCGAGTCCACGAAGGCGCGGAGCAAGGTTGCTACTTCAACCGTGGTTGTAGCCCTTCGGGATATTCCCGAGGGTTCCACCATAGATAGAACGACCATAGGGTCTCGCGAGTGGCCCGTGCCGACCGTGCCACCAGGGGCGTTCAAGTCGGTAGACTCGGTTGTAGGACGAATAACGAGGGTTGCAGTGTTCGCTGGGGAGCCAATGGTCCCTGGTAGACTCGCCCCCGCGGGCACGGCTCCTGGCCTCGAGGTACGAATAAGTCCAGGAAAGCGGGCGATGGCGGTGCGAATCAACGACATCGCGGGAATCAGCGGATTCATCCAACCCAATAGTCGCGTGGATGTGCTCGTCAATATCAGGGATGCTACAGGGAGAGGTGTCGCTAAACTGTTCATGGAGAACATGCGTGTGCTTTCCGTTGGTACTCAGGTGGAGCGCGGCGATGACGGAAAGCCCATCAACGCTACTACCGCGACCATCGAGGTCACGCCCCAGGAAGCGGAGCGGTTGGCGGTTGCCATGAATCAGGGCAACATCCAGCTGGTGCTGCGCGGTTATGGTGATCCCGACAGTATCACTACGCGCGGGGCCGCTTCATCCGATGTTCTTTCACAGTTGCGGAGCGAGCCAGAAGCCTCGCCACAAGTGCCGAGGCCGCGCTCATCCGTGCCACGAAGCCGAGCCGTTCCCCCCTCAGCTACGCCGTCGACGGTTCTCGTGGTGGTTCCACCTCGCCGCGCTGACTCCAGCACGGTGCAGATCTACCGTGGAACCAAGATGTCGAACCAGAAAGTCGAACGCGACACCTCCGCCGCAGCCACGCCCCGTTAGATGATGCCCCCGACTCTTCTCGCCCGCCCCGCGGGATCACGTTCGTCTCCATCACAGTCAAGGAGTGCCTGTTTGAGCCAGCCCGCATGTGTCAACAGTGACCGTGTCCGCCAATACGCAGTCGTGGTTATCGCAGTTGCGTGCGGGTTGTTGTCATCCCTGTCTCTGGACGCGCAAGACGTCGCGGTCACTCGCCTGGATCTGCCCAGTGGGCGCTCACACGTCGTTTCCACCCCGTCCAACATCATCCGCGTATCGGTTGCCATCCCGGAAGTGGCAGACGTAGTGGCCGTCGGAGAGCGAGAAGTCGTCATCAACGGCCTGAAAGCCGGCGAGACCGACGTAATCCTGTGGCAACAGGGAGGAACCCGCCAGCACTTTCGCGTTTCGGTTCACTCCGCGGCCGATCGCATGCAGATCGCGCTCTACGTAAAGTTCGCAGAAGTGCGCAAGGACGCGCTTCGTGAGCTCGGTGTCTCCGCCCGTTATTCCGATGGCGACGTGCGGGCCGGCACTGGAATCTTCAGTAACGACAATACCATTCGGCCGGATGGAACCGTCAGCATTCCCGGGAACAGGTTCCTCACCATTCTCACGGATTTCGACACTGAGAAGCTGCTGGCCTTTCTGGAGGCGCAGGAACAACATGGCAACGCGCGTGTTCTGGCAGAACCCAATCTCATGGCTGCAAACAAGGACTCCGCGACCTTTCTGGCCGGCGGGGAGCTTCCGATTCCGGTGGTTCAGGCGGGTTCGGCGGATGCGGCAGGCGGCCGCGTGACGATAGAGTATCGCGAATTCGGCGTTCGTCTGAAGTTTCTTGGCGAGATCGTGAGCGACAGTCTGGTCAAGCTGTTCGTAAGGCCGGAGGTTTCAAGTCTCGATTTCGCGAACGCGGTGCTCATATCGGGCTTTCGTGTTCCCGCACTGCGTACTCGTCGTATCGAGAGCACTCTCGATGTACGCCGCAACCAGAGCATCATCATCTCCGGCATGTTCAACACGGAAGAGGAGCGCGTAAGGACCGGCATACCGTTGCTAATGGACATTCCGATTCTGGGGGAGTTGTTCTCGAGTACGCGCTTTCAGCGGAGCGAGACTGAGCTGATAGTCGTGGTGACGCCGGTGGTCGTGGACCCAATGCGGCCGCGCGCGGTAGATATATCTCCTGTAACACCGAACTCTGCGCCCGGCCAGCCGGCGCTCGATGCTCTCAGGCAGCGTAGCGAACGAGCTGCCGAAAAACGTCAGAACCCTCCCCCTCTCTGATGCAGAGAAAGGCGCTCATCGTCGCCGGTGCTGGAGGACCGGAGGAAATCGTAGAGGGCATATTGGCCCGCTTCGGTTTTGGCGCCGCTACGCAGACGACCGACATGGCGCACGCGTTGGACCACCTTCGCGAGGACCATTTCGATCTTGTCATCGTGCCCATTCACGATGTCGAACCACTCCAACTCGCCGCTCTGGAGCGTGAGATTCGTCGTGGAAAGTTCACCTGCGTCATCGGGACGGGCCCCAAGGCCGATCCGGAACTGCTGCTGAGAGCGATGCGCTCCGGCATCCAGGAGTTTCTCGTTTTTCCTCCGGAGCCCAAGGATCTTACCGGAGCGGTGGACAGACTCATGCGCAGGCACCGGGCCGAGGCTCAGCGGGGGCATATCGTCGCCATCCACAGTGCCAAGGGCGGACTGGGCAACACGAGCATCGCCGTGAACCTCGCGTATGGTTTCGCCAAGAATCATCCCGAAGCGCGAGTGGCGCTGGCCGATTTGGTGGTATCCGGCGGGGATGTCCGCGTTCTATTGAATCTCAAGCCCGCGTATGACATGGGCGATCTGGTGCGAAAGCTCGACCGGGTGGACGCCGATCTCCTTTATTCGCTGCTGACGCCCTGTCCCGGTGGCGTCTGGGCTCTACCTGGTCCGGACACTGCCGAGTTGAACGAAGTTCTCGATGCGTCAACCGTCACTACCATGATCGAGCACTTGCGCGCACACTTCGCTTATACCGTGTTGGATTGCGAGCACCACCTGAGCGAGCGCACACTTGCTGCAATGGACGTGAGCGACCGCATTATTCTGGTGACGCAGCTCACAGTACCTGCGTTGAGAAGTACGCAGCGGAGTCTGGCGCTTGCGCGGCGTCTGGGCTACGCTGAGGACAAGATCTGCGTCGTTGTGAATCGTTACCAGTCGGGCGAGGTACTATCTCTCGCGGATGCGAAGACCGTGCTTAAGTGTGATGTCTACTGGAAGCTGCCGAACGATTACCGGCTTTCCGCGACCGCCCTCGACAGGGGCGCTCCGGTGCTCGAGGTAGATCCCTCGGCCAAGCTTTCGTGGAGCTATGTGCAATTGTCGGCCAAGATCGGTGGTTCGGCGGATTCCGCTGACCGGGCCAATGGACGACTTGATACATCTCGCCTGCGTCAATTTTTCGGCATGGGTAAGGGCGGGGGTGGGGGCGGCAGCAGCGGTGTGAAAGGAGGAGAAGCGTAGGACGTGTCGATCCGCGAGAAGTTCATTGGTCCGGTGCGCAAGCCCCTGGCAGAGCCGCCCGCGACGCCGGTCGAACAGACACGCACCGACGGCCGTGTGACTCAACAGTCCAAGAGTTCGGCGCAGCAGGGTCCTCGCCTCACATCCGGCCTGTACTCGAATGCGCCAAAGAGCGGGCCGCCGCAGCTCACTCAGATCGAGCAGCTCAAAGTCGATCTGCACCGCCGGCTGATCGAAAGACTCGATCTCGAAGCGCTGGAGCAGATCAAGGATGAGCGCGAGCTAACGGCTCAGATCCGCCAGGCTGTAAGCGATTTCCTCCGCGCAGAGGCCACGCCGCTCAGTGGAGCCGAGCGGGAAGAAATCGTCGAGCAAATCGTCTACGAGATCATCGGACTTGGACCGATAGAGCCTTTGTTCCGCGACACCACCATCAGCGACATCCTGGTAAACGGATCCAAGGAGATATACATCGAGCGGAACGGACGCTTGCAGCGCGTACCGGCCACGTTCCGCAACGATGCTCACCTCATGTCCGTGATCGATCGTATCGTGAGTCGGGTAGGCCGGCGCGTCGATGAGCTGTCGCCGATGGTCGACGCGAGACTTCCGGATGGATCCCGCGTAAATGCGATTATTCCTCCCTTGGCGCTCGACGGGCCGGTGCTTTCAATTCGCCGTTTTGGCGCCGGTCTCGACGTTCAGCAGCTGATCGAGAACGGCACGATCACCGAAGACATGATGACCCTTATAGCGGGCTGTGTGCACGCGCGGCTGAACGTCCTGATCTCCGGGGGTACGGGTGCGGGAAAGACGACCCTGCTTAACGCGCTTAGCTCCTTCATTCCGGAGGAGGAGCGTGTTGTAACCATCGAGGATGCTGCGGAACTACGTCTCAAGCAGGATCACGTGGTGCGCCTGGAGACGCGTCCTCCCAACGCCGAGGGCCGCGGCGAGATCCTGGCTCGCGATCTGGTAAAGAACGCGTTGCGCATGCGTCCGGATCGGATAATCGTCGGTGAGGTTCGCTCCGCCGAGGCTATCGACATGCTGCAGGCGATGAACACGGGCCACGAAGGCTCGCTCACCACCATTCACGCCAACTCGCCGCGGGATGCCCTGGCTCGTCTGGAGACCATGATACTGATGGCGGGCACGAACCTGCCAGACCGCGCCATGCGCGAGCAGATCTCGTCCGCGCTGGATCTTGTGATCCAGGTGGCGCGCCTTGCCGATGGCACCAGGAGAGTGACGAGCATTCACGAGATTACAGGTATGGAAGGGGAGATCGTCTCATCGCAGGAGATTTACCATTTCCGGCGCCAGGGAATAGCGTCCGACGGACGCGTAATCGGCAACTTCGAGCCCACGGGCATAAGACCGCGCTTCACGGAACGCCTCAGAGTCACTGGCGTCGAGCTGCCGCCTCACATGTTCAGCCGGGGTTAGGATGCAATTCCTGGTTCTGGCCGTGGTGTTCGTTTCGACGCTCATGCTCATGATGGGCGCCTATGCGTTCTTCAACCGCCGCTCTCTGGCTGACGCCGAGGCAGCGAGAGAACGTCTCAAGACGGTGGAGGACGTCCTGAGCACGCGCACAACGAAGAGCATCCTGAAGGACGAGAGCTTCAGTGAAGTCGAGTTCCTCAACCGCCTTTTGACGGGTCGTCAGATAACTGAAGAAGTCGCCCGGCGGCTCCGGCTGGCGGGATCGAATATGAAGGTGGGAGCCTTCATCCTCGTGGTTCTGGTGAGCGGCGCCGCCGGAATGATGCTGGCCATTCGGGTCAATCCGCTTTTTGGGCCGCCGATCGGCACGGTGCTCGGCGTCATGGTTCCCGTGTTCTGGATAGTGAGGGCTCAGCGGAAAAGGCTTGCGGCGTTCGAGTCACAGCTTCCCGATTCCATAGACATGCTTGTTGGCGCGATGAGGGCAGGATATTCGTTCCAGGCCGCCATGAAGTTCGTCGGCGACGAGGTGGGACCTCCGCTGGGGCCCGAGTTCCTGCGCTTCTACGACGAGCAGCGACTGGGCGTGGAGGTAAGAGTCGCATTGCTTGCGCTGCAAGACCGTCTCGAGAGCACCGACCTCAAGATGTTCGTCACCGCCGTGCTCATTCAGCGGGAGACGGGCGGCAGTCTGGGTGAGGTTCTGCAAAATATCGGCGATCTGATGCGCCAGCGCGTCGCCATGCGCGGACAGCTCGAAACGCTCACGGCTGAGGCGAGACTGTCGGCGAGGCTGCTTGCCGTGCTGCCCGTGGTAGTGTTCATCGCCCTGTCGGCGATGAGTCCTGAGTTCATGGCGCCGCTTCTTGTCTCGCCGATAGGGCAGGCCTTGCTCTTAGGCTCCGCGGTCTCGGTGATGTTCGGCTACGTCGCGATGAAGAAGATCGCCGACATAGACTACTGATCTGGCGCCGATGGTCCTAGCCCTCATTCTGCTCGTTTCGCTCGGAGTCTTCGCGCTAGCCGTAGCGACCTACGTGGTTCTGGTGAACCGCTACCGTCGCGAGGTTATGGGAAGAACGCTAGCGGATTCGGACTTCGTGCGCGTCCGTCGCAGTCCGCTCCTCGAGATTGGAACACGCAAGACGCGCCTTCTGGAGCGGATCCTGGGGCGGCTTCCCCTGTCCTGGCTCGAGGATAGCACGAGGTACCGCACAAAGCTTCTTCACGCGGGGCATGATGGCGCGACGGCTTCGCGCATTCTCGCGATTCTCCGTGTGCTGGTTCTCGTGACGATGCCGGTTTTTGTGGTGAGTATCGCGCCGCACGATACGCTCGGACAAGTCATTTTTTGGAGTGCCGTCGGGGTAGTGGGAGCCTTCCTGCTTCCCATCGGAGTGCTCGACATGCTGGTGAAACGGAGGCAAGAGACTCTGCGACGGTCGCTTCCCGACGCGCTGGATCTTCTGGTCGTGTGCGTGGAGGCCGGCGTTAGCCTTGATGCAGCCATTTTGCGCGTCTCGCGAGAGATGATGATCGCGCACGGCGAACTTGCGAAGGAACTTACGCTGGTAAACCGCAAGGTGAACGCTGGCATGCCGCGCGAGGAAGCGTTGCGTGGTCTCTGGACGCGCACCGGTGTGGAGGAGCTGAGATCGCTTGCGTCAAGTATGATCCAGAGCGAGAAGCTCGGAACCAGCATCGCGAAGGTGTTGCGCATTTCCTCGGA
>JBHENQ010000124.1:0-3921 GCA_046261975.1 Gemmatimonadaceae bacterium
TCGCACGAATCGTAGAACGCGGTACAAGGAGTTCTCATGGCTATGGCTATCCGCAAGTCGTCCGGTAACGTCTTCCGGGACGTGGGCTTCCCGCCCGAGGAGGCCGCCCATTTGCTCATTCGAGCGGACCTCATGATCGAGGTCGAGCGTCTCCTCAAGGCGCGGGGACTCACGCAGGTCCAAGCCGCGAAACTGCTCCGGATCACGCAGCCACGCGTGAGTGACCTGGTGCGGGGGCGGGTGGCGCTCTTCACGATCGATACGCTCGTGGAGTTTCTCACGCGGCTCGGGGTGAGTGTCACCGTCCGGCTGAAGAAAGCGCGGCGAGTTGCCTAACCACGGCTTGGTGCAACAGAAACGTAGACGTCAGGCGTCACAGAGGAATCGTCATGGTGTCGAAGCCAATAAGCGTCGGAATCTGCGCGCTGTGCGGACAGCAGGCATCGAAGGCGAAGATGCTGGCACATCTCGCGATATGCATCCCCGCGCATACGACTACGGATATCTCTGGCAAGGCAGTCCTTTTCCGCTTCGAGGCGGAAGGGGAGCCGCGGTATTGGATTATTATGGCGGCCCGTGCGAAGGCGACACTTCGTCAGATCGACGCCGTGCTTCGCGACCTCTGGCTCGAGTGCTGTGGGCACATGAGTGCGTTTTACGTCGCCAGGCACGAGATCACGATGAGAGCCGTCGCCGGCGACGTCTTCCGCGCAGGCTCCGCCAAGGTCCACTATGAGTATGATTTCGGGAGCACGACCAGCCTAGTCGGCCACTTTCTCGACAGCCGATCAGGCTTCGCGGGAGGAGGCCCGGTGCGCCTGCTTGCGCGAAATGAGCCGCTCCACTGGTTGTGCGCCGAGTGCGCCGAACCGGCGACGGTAGTGTGTCCGTATTGCGTCGAAGCTGATGGCCTGTACTGCAACAGGCACGCGGAGGCCCACGAGCATGCGGCCGAGGAGGCTTATCTCCCCGTCGTCAACTCACCGCGAATGGGCGTATGCGGGTACACGGGATAGCGGAGCCGATGTCCCACGCCCGCGGCGAATTCTTGCGCGGGGTGACGCCTCTAACGGCGTAATGAAGCTGCCGGCGCGCTTGTCGGAAGCGGCTGGCTCGCTACGCTCGCCTGCCGCATCGTTGATGGTCGCCGCAGCTTTCTGTGAAGCGGCACCCCACGCGAGGCGCTGTCAAGCCGTTATGCGCGGTCTTTCTTGATGCGAGTGTCGCAAGGGCCCGGCCATTCTGGGGAATTTGCCTTGCGTTGAGCGCAAGTTGCGGCGCGAATTAGGATTCCGAGCTCTGATGCCGACTGTGTGAAATCGTGCTACACTGCGAGCGCTGCATATGCAGCGGCCGACCACTAACTCCCCATACATAGCAAACTCGCGCTCTTGCGGTTCAGTTCAACGGAGTTTTTGCGTCGGCTCCGCGCCGCAAAAACTCTATGTCGTTAGGCAGATGACGACTTTCTTCGTATAATTAGGTATGCGCACGTTCACTGCCGTCGTTGAGCGCGACTCCGACACTGGCCTCTACGTCGGCTACGTACCCGGATTCCCAGGCGCGCATAGCCAGGGCGAGAGTAAAGAGGAATTGCGCGCCAACTTGCAGGAAGTCATTGCAATGCTGCTCGAGGATGGCGAGCCGCCCCTCGAGACGGAATTCATCGGAACAGAAACCATTCGCGTCGCGTAGTCGCGCGACATGGGCTCCGTTCCCGTCCTGAAGCCGCGTGAGGTGATTGCGCGCCTGGAGCGGTTGGGTTTCGTTGAAGTGAGGCAGCGAGGTTCACACAAGCAGTTTCGGCATCAAGATGGCCGGGTGACGACCGTTCCTATGCACGGGGGCCGCGACATTGCGCCCGGTTTGCTGCGTCAGATTTGTCGCGACATTCGGCTGACTGTCCGTGAGTTCGTGGAGCTGTAGAACCAACTGCCTAACGGGGCAATTGGAGCTGACGTCGCTGCCTCGCTGCGGAAGTCATCTGGTTGAGTATTTCACGGGAGATCGCCGCAGCTCAATTGCGGCGCGGTTACGCGCCAATCCTCACGTCATGGCCCGATATAAAGTCCTGAAGAGCGTCGCGCACAGTGTGGGGCACTCGTTTACTAGCCTCATGAACTACGCTCACGATGACTACGTTGTGGGCCACCTTGTCCGGTTTGCCCGGGATACAACCTCGAAATCAATGGGAACCGAGGCCCGGCTCGTAGTCAGAATGGAAGACCTCAGCGATTGCGCAAGCCAGGTATCGCTCGATCGGATGATGGCGTTGGTCTTTTCCGATCGGGGGCCTCGCAGCTACCCGGAAGGTCCATTGGCAACGAGCTTTCTTCGCTTGGTCGACAAGGCGATCATCGGCCATGAGCTGGCGCGACGTGAGTTCACCGCTTGGAACGAGCGGCGGTCGTTCGCGGCCCTTCTCCGCGGGCAGGGACATCTCGAGACGTGCGTTAGTTCAATGCATCGCGCTTTGACTTTCGCGGAGCGACTGAGGTCCCGTGGGCTGGTCACCGAGGATAGCCAGCCTCTGATTCCTCGGGCACGGGATCTCCCCGTATTCTCGGACGACGCCCGGCAACGCATCCGGCGGCTGCGAGACGCGATTGAGCACGTTGACGCGCAGATCATCGCTGGCGAGTGCCCTGTCGGTCAACCCATTGCTCTTGAGCCTCGAGGCGCCGAGATGTGGCTTGAGGATGTCCGAATCGGTTACGGGGAGCTTGCCGCCTGGCTTCGGCAGTTGAGGGCCCTCGCGACAACCGTGACTCGGTGGGCGCGCACCGAAACAGAGTTCGCAGGATCCGGAATCTGCGCGCTGACGAGTTTCGCTAACCACGCCATGGACCCGAGCGGTTAGACGCGCGGGCGCTCTTGGGATACATTTCCCGGTACCCGATTCGGAGTCGGCCATGGTTGCGCTTCCTTCTCCACTGATCACCACCTCCGCTGACCGCCTCGGCGAGACGCCGGTCTTCGCGGGCACCCGGGTGCCCGTCCAGACGCTGATCGAGTATCTTGAAGCTGGACACCCCCTCGATCACTTCGTCGATCAGTTCCCGAGCGTCTCGCGGGAGCACGCCGTCGCCGTTTTGGAGCTCGCCAAAGAAGCGCTCGTTACTAAAGTGCCTGCCGCCTAAGCGGTTGCCGGTCGCCGTTCGGTGCGTGTCCTGCTCGATGGCAATCGGCCGCGTGCCCTGGCCGCGCACCTACCGAGCCATGTCGTCCACACGATTCACCAGCGCCGTTGGTCAGATCTCGATGACCGCCCGTTGCTCGTGGCGGCCGAGGCGGAATACGACGCGTTCATCACGGCCGATCAGAACCTTCGCTATCAACAGAATCTCCGCGGGCGCCAAACTGCGTATCGTCGTCGTGCATGCCCATCGCACGAGTCTAACCGTTCTGGCACCGCTCGCCCCACAGATTCTCGAGGTTCTGAATACCATGGCGCCGGGCGAGCTTCCTGTCGTCGGCGTCTAGCCCCATTAGAGTCCACCTCGATCAGCAGCAACCCAGCGGATGCCAGGGTCCGCGGCGGTTATGCGAAAGGTATCTTCGCCAAGGCGGGAGATGGTGCCGTCGTCTATCACCTTGCCTTCCGAGTCGCACCAGGGAGTGTAGAGCACCTGGTTGACGGCGCACTTGCGGACGTTGCGGGTGACGACGCGGTCCAGGAGACGCGCGGCATCTCGCCCCGAGACCATGTACTTGAAGAGTGGCGACACGTCGAAGAGTGCGGCCGAGCTGCGAATAGCGTGGTATTCGCGATCGTGGAGGAGCTCGTACGAGCTGGCGGCGACGTATCCGGACCAGCGCCGCCAGGCCTGTCCTTCGGAGAGGGCCGACGTTCGCGAGTGAAACGGCGAGAAGCGGAGCATCAGGTTTTGTAGCCGAGCTGGCGCGATACTTTGGAGGCAG
>JBHENQ010000125.1:0-22067 GCA_046261975.1 Gemmatimonadaceae bacterium
GGGCAATTCGAAATCGTCGAGCGTCTCGGACTAAATGGCGAAGAGCTCGCCCAGGCTCTGCGAGGTGCGGACGCGGTTCTGGTCAGAAGCGCGACCAAGATCACTCGCGACTCCCTCAAGTACGCCGATAATCTCAAGGTAATCGGACGGGCCGGCGTCGGTGTCGACACAATCGATGTTGACGCGGCCACCGAGCGTGGTATAGCGGTACTCACGGCACCATCCGGCAACACCATCTCGGCGGCCGAGCTCGCGTTCGCACTGCTGCTCGCGCTTGTCAGAAAGGTTCCTGCTGCCGACCGATCGATGAAGGCAGGCGAGTGGGACAGAAAGAACTTCAACGGTGTCGAGCTATACGGAAAGACGTTGGGGCTCGTGGGTGCCGGTCGCGTGGGTGGCGAAGTCGGGCGGCGGGCTCGGGCGTTCGGGATGCGGGTGATCGCGTACGATCCCTACCTGACGGCGGATCGCGCCAAGTCGCTCGAGATCGAGTTGGTTCCGCTCGCGGAAGTTCTCAAACGCGCAGACGTGCTCTCTCTACACGTGCCCCTCACCGAGGCCACGACCGGGCTGATAGGCGAGGCTGAGCTTGCCAGTATGAAGCCGGGTGCGGTGCTGGTAAATGCGGCACGCGGTGGCGTGGTGGACGAGATCTCTCTCGCTCGGTTTCTCGTGGACGGGCGCCTGGCTGGAGCTGCGCTGGATGTCTTCGAACAGGAGCCCCTGCCGGCAGATCACCCCCTTCGCAAGCTGCCCAACGTCGTGCTCTGTCCGCATCTCGGGGCCTCGACTGCAGAGGCGCAGCAAAATGTCGCGGTTGAGATTTCGGAAGCCGTGCGAGCTGCTCTGGTGGATGGCGACCTATCGCGCGCGGTGAACGCGCCTGCGATCGGCGGTGAGGAGATGCGGCGCATCCGTCCACTGCTCGACCTTGCGCAGAAACTGGGACTGCTGGCTTCGGCGCTTTCGGAAGGCGCGCCGGCGAGCGTGGAAGTGCGTTACGCGGGCTCGGCGGAAAACGCCTTGCGTCCTCTGGCCGCCAGCGCGCTGATAGGCGTCCTCACGAGTGTGGTGGGACGGAACGCCGTCAATTTCGTGAATGCAATGCACATAGCCGAAACGCGCGGCATCCGGCTTGAGCAGGTTCAAGTAGGCGCCCAGCGGGACTATGCAGAGTATGTCGAGCTCCGCGTAACCGACGGCGAGGAGATTTTCGTGGCCGGAGCACTACTCGCTGAGGGACATCCACGCGTGGTGCGAATTCGCGATTATCATGTGGACGTTCCCCCACGTGGCACTCTGGTTGTATTGCGAAACCGCGATGTTCCCGGCGTGATCGGGCGCGTGGGAACGCTGCTTGGCGACGCGGGAATCAACATCGGCGGCTACCACCAATCCCGCAGGGCAGTCGGCGGTGACGCGCTCGCGGCAATCAGCGTAGACGGAAAGCTGGGACGCAACGTCGTAGCAGCTTTGCGCGCCCTCCCCGAAGTGGTAGAGGTAAAGCAGGTCGAGCTAGAAGGGCTAGGGATTAGGGATTAGGGATTAGGGGAATGCCTTGCAGTATCAAATCCCGAATCCCGAACCCCGAACCCCGAACTCCGACTCCCGACTCCCGACTCCCGACTCCCGACTCCCTAGTCCCTAGTCCCTAGTCCCTAGCAGTTCCAGCTCCCATTCGATCGGAATCCCGCGATCGAGCGAGTCGCGAACGGAACAGTACTTGTTTACCGCCAGCTGAATGGCTCGCTCCGCGTGCTCGCGTTCTATACCGCTGCCCATTATGCGGAAAAGAAGCCTCACGCGCTCGAGCCGGCGTGGAATGCCTTCCACCCGATCGCCGATTACTTCCACCTCGAGCGACTCCACCGGCGTCCGCCGTTTTCTCAGAATCTCGACGACATCGATGGAAGAGCATGTTGCAAGCGCGCTCAGAAGCGCATCAACGGGGCCCTGGCCTGTTGCACCGGTCCCATCGATTCGCGCGATGGGCCCCCCTGGGCGGCCCGCATCGAAGCGTTCCTCGCCTCGCCACGTGACGATGACGCGGTTAGGTGGGCGCTTCGGCGCCGGACCGGGCGTGGCTCGCAGAGTGGCGTCAGCCACGGTCATTTCTCGATCGGCAACCGAACCGAGTTCCCCCATTCTGTCCAGCTTCCATCATAATTGCGGACGTTTGGATAGCCAAGCAGGTACGTGAGAACGAACCAAGTGTGCGATGAACGCTCACCTATACGGCAGTACGCGATGACGTCGTCGGACTTCTTGAGGCCGATCTCCTTTTCGTAGATGGCGCGAAGCTCGTCGGACGACTTGAAAGTGCCGTCAGCGTTGGCCGCGCGCGCCCACGGTACGCTCTTGGCGCCCGGGATGTGACCGCCCCGAAGCACTCCCTCCTGAGGGTATTCGGGCATGTGCGTCTTTTTTCCACTGTACTCATCAGGGGATCGTACATCCACCAGAGGCTTCTTCGCCTCCATATGCTTGAGGACTTCGTCCTTGAAGGCGCGGATCCGCTTGTCGGATCTTGCGGGCGCGAGATAGCTGGTTGGTGGGAACTTTGGGACGTCGGTCGTCATCGCCCGCCCTTCCTGTTCCCACTTGATGCGGCCGCCGTCGAGGACCTTCGAGTTCGTGAAGCCGAAGAGCTGAAACACCCAAAAGGCATACGTCGCCCACCAGTTGTTCTTGTCCCCGTAAAAAATGACGGTGGTGGCCTCGTCGATTCCCTTGGCCCGGAGCAACCTCTGGAACTGCTCCTGGCTAACGTAGTCGCGCACGATATCGTCGTTCAGATCGGCGTGCCAGTCGACCTTCTGGGCGCCAGGGATGTGTCCCATGTCGTACAGAAGTACGTCTTCATCGCTCTCAATGATCCGGATGCGCGGATTATCAAGATTGGCAGCGAGCCATTGGGTTGAGACGAGCATATCTGGTCGTGAGTACGCTTTGCGCTCGATCTCGTTATCGGTAGCCGCTGGCTTCGTGCTGGGGGGTGATGTTGTAGCCATAGGTCGCTCCTTGCGTTGCTGTACAGTTCTCAAGCTAGTGTCTCCATTGACTAGGGACTAGGGATTGGGGATTAGGGATTGGGGATTGGAATGGCCATCGACAGCGAGACTCCGACTCACGCTGGCTTGTGCGCGTGCCTGACCGGTAAGTTCCGGCATGGGCCAGTATAAACATCATGTGTTTGTCTGCACGTCAGGTGGAACGTGTCCGTCACAGGGCTCCGTGGCTGTACATGCGGCGCTCAAGACGGCGGTAAAGGACTCGGGGCTCAAGGCGACGGTTCGGGTGAACCACTCCGGATGCATGAATCAGTGCGGCCATGGCCCAATGGTTGTCGTGTATCCGGAAGATGTTTGGTACTGTGGTGTGGATGTACACGGCGCGCAGAGGATCGTGCGCGAGCATCTGGCGGCTGGCCGCGTGGTTGAAGCGTACCGGTACAAGGCTCCGCCGGGCGACAACAAGATCGTCGAGTGAGCGATCCACAGGTCGGGTCGTACTCGCGACACATCATCGTATGCACTGGAGGATTCTGTTCTCCAGAGCGGCGCGGACGTGATCTCTACGACATGCTGCCCGATATTCTGGATCGCGAAGGTCTTCTGTACGGGCCAGGACGGGTGAAACGCGGAGAGACGCCGTGCCTTGGCGTATGCGCAGGCGGACCCATGGTGGTGGTGTATCCGGAAGGCGTCTGGTACGCCGGCGTCACTCAAGCCCTTCTGGAACAGATCGTGGTGGAGCATCTCAAACGAGGGGAGCCAGTGGAGGAAGCCGTGTGCTACCGGCTACCCCCACCCTCCACCTCGCGCTGAGCGCCTACGCCGCCGCGGCGAGTTGCTGCAACTTTGCCACGCGCTCCTCGGTTGGGGGATGCGTCGAGAACAACCTGGACATCCCGCCACTGTGCGCGGCGAGTGGATTCACCTGAGCGAGTGGTGCCGCGGCCGGGGACACTTGCATGGGAATGCGGTGTGCGAACGCGTCGAGCTTTCTGAGCGCCTCCGCGAGCGCAAGCGGTCGGCCGGAAATTTCTGCACCGACCGCGTCCGCCTTGAATTCCCGCTGCCTGCTTATGGCGAACTGTATCAGCATCGCCGCGATCGGTGCCAGAATCGCGAGCAGCAGCCCGGCTACAGGGTTGCCCCCTTCATCGTCGCCGCCACTGAACATACCGAAAAACGCGAGATTGCTGATCGCGCCGGCCATGGTGGCACTCACTGTCTGAAGCAACATGTCGCGGTTCTTGATGTGCGCAAGCTCGTGGGCGATCACGCCCTCGAGCTCCTCGTTGCTGATCGCTCGAAGGATGCCCTGCGTGACGCAGACTACCGCGTGCTCGGGATTCCTCCCCGTCGCGAACGCGTTGGGCTGCTCGTGCGGCGCGATGGCCAGCGTCGGCATGGGTAGCCCTGCCTTCTGGCGGAGACGATCCACCATGGCGTAGAGCTCGGGCGCGGCAGCGGCATCTACGATCTGGGCGCGATACATCCGCAGTACCATCTTGTCCGACATGAAGTACATGAAAAAGTTCGTGGCCACGGCGAAAACGAGCGCGATCATCAACCCGCTCTGACCTCCCAGCGCGGCACCAAGAGCGCCGAGCAGTGCCGTCAGACCCGCCATTAGCACGAAAACCTTGACGTTCTTCATCGAGTCAACTCCTGTTGATATGAGAAGCGCGGGTGTAGGGTGTAGGGTGTGGGGTGAGGGGTGGTCACCTGTTCCCTGTCACCTGTCATCTGTTCCTTGCTTCACTGATACACCGGAACTACCCACCGAGGTCTTTGCGTCGATCCAACTGTTCCATCTCATCTGTTAGGGCGCGCAAGTGGCGTGCCCAGACGGCGGTCGCGTAGAGGTAGAAATTCTGGCGCGCGGCGGCATTCTCCTTGAGAAAAACGGAAAGCCTGCGGCTACCCTTGAGAGCGTTGCAGGCGCAACAGGCGGTCACTAAGTTGCCTTTCGACCTGTCTCCGCCCCGGACTCTCGGCTGGACGTGGTCCACCGTCAGGTCATCCGCTGGTCTTACCTGGCCGCAGTACACGCAACGATAGCCGTCGCGCGCGAACACCTGATCACGATTCAATGCCAGGTCCCCTGAACCCACGCCGCGCAATGTTAGGGCTCGCCAAGCGCTACCTCCTGGCGCGACCGAGCGATCAGCCAGGCGCGCCGATGAACGACGATCCCCCGCGCCTAACCCTCAAAGCTCTCGAGAAAATATCCATGTCCCGTTCACGCGAACGAATCCTCGCGAATGTAGACGACCTTTATAGGGAAGCTTTCGACCGAGCCAAGGCGTCCGGCGACCAATCCCAGATGGCGTCACTCGACTTCGCCTACCGTCGAGAACAGCTCTATTTCGAGATCCTGCTCGATATCCGGGACGGACTAGGGACTAGGGATTAGGGAATCGGGAGTCGGGAGTCGGGAGTCGGAATCACAGAGGAATTCCCCAATCCCCAATCCCCAATCCCCAATCCCTAATCCCTAATCCCTAGCTTTAACCAGCGTAACGAAAGCCGGTTTCCTTCAGCGTGAGCGTCTCAGCCTCAATCTGAACTCCTGCCTCAACCACTTCCGCTACGACGAGCACGTGGTCGCCGGTCTTCTGCTCTGAGACGATCCTGCATTCAAACCATGCCGTAGCATCATCAAGGATCGGAGCGCCCGTCTGCACACCGGGATGATGCGCCACGCCTTGCAGCTTGTTCGGCACGTTTGCCGACGATCTCCCCAGCTTGCCCGCGAGTGATCTCGCGCCAGTGGCGAAGATACTGATCGCGAATGTGCCGGCGTCGCGCACCATCGGCAGGGAATGTGACTCGTTCTCCATCGCGACGGCGATCATGGGGGGCTCGAACGAAGTCTGGGTCAGCCAATTGACAGTCATGCCGTGGGCTTCGTCGCCGCGGCGCACACACAGTGCATACAGCCCATACACAACACTTCGGAGCGCCTTCTTTTTCGCGTCCTGATCCATGTCGATCTCTCGGCGTTTCCCGGAGGCGATAGAATACTGCCTGGCCCTGTAAGAGGGGAGGCTCTTCAGCGCTCCTATTTGCCTGCCTCTTCGATATCTCGTGCAGCCCGCTCCAGAATCTCCTTGATCTTTCGAATACGATCGGCGTCACGTGCAAACCGTGGCGCTGTGGAGTAAGTCATCCATGCCAGATTCTTGAAGGCGTGATTGACCTCCATCATAGCTCCTCCCAGAAAGCTCGAGCCGAAATCCGCGATTCGTTCAAAGATATCGTCTACCGTTCCCTTGTTCTCGCCGAGATATGCTTTACCCTCTGCGGTGATGTCATAGATCTTCTTGCCACTCTCTTCGGTCCGGACGGTGGCGTAACCCAAGTCTTCGAGCATGGTGAGCGTCGGATACACCGTGCCGGGGCTCGGCGAGTACGCGCCACCCAAGCGCTCCTCCAGCTCCTTGATGATGTCGTAGCCGTGCCGCGGCTTTTCTTCAAGCAGTTGGAGGATCACGTACTTGAGGTCCCCTTGCTCGAACATCCGGCCACCGCGCCAGCCGCCGCGCTTCCGTCCGTGACCGCTTGGCCCCGACCCGCCCCAGAAACCGAACATACCTGGATCGAACCCCCAAGAGGCTCGACCTGCCCAGCGAGCCTCAGGCCCGCACCCCCTGTGTGACGCGCACATATTGCCTCCACTAAGATATGACTTAGATATATCGGTATACAAAAAGATATAACGGGCGATATATCGCTTGTCAAGGCAGCAGACGGAGTAGCGACGGATCTAACCGCTGGCGGCAGTGTGCGAGTAACTTGCCCTTCCTCTCACAGCGCACCCATGCGACTCTCAGTACCTGCTCATTCGCTTGCCATCACCCTCCTGTGCGTCGCGCAAGGCGCTTGCAAAATGAATTCGTCCGTTGCCGCCAAGTCTTCCGTCTCGCTGGCGGTTGTCAACGCCAGGGTGTGGACCGGTGACGAGCGCCGGCAGTGGGCGGACGCGATAGCTGTCTCAGGGGACTCAATCCTGGCAGTTGGTTCGAGCGCCGAGATTCGCAAGATGAGTGGCGCGAGCACGCGCGTCATCGACGCTGGCGCCCAGATGGTGGTGCCCGGGTTCATAGATTCGCACGTGCACTTCGTGGACGGAGGCTTTCGCCTTGCCTCTGTACAGCTGCGCGATGCGAAGACACCGTCGGAATACGTTGCCAGAATCAAGGCCTTCGCGGCACGCACTCCAAAAGGAGCCTGGATAAGAGGTGGCGATTGGGACAATGAGCGATGGGGCGGCGAGCTGCCCAGCCGTCACTGGATCGATTCGGTAACCCCCGACAATCCGGTCTGGATCAACCGCCTCGATGGACACATGAGCCTCGCAAACGGAGCCGCGCTGCGGGCAGCGAACGTCACGAGGGCTACACCCGACATCGCCGGTGGGACTATCGTCCGTGATGCTAGCGGCGAGCCGACCGGAATTCTCAAGGACAACGCGATGAGTCTCGTGCACCGCGCCGTAAAGGCTCCCACCGCTGAGCAGAACGATCGCGCTCTTGACGCGGCGATGCGACATGTAGCGCAGCACGGTGTCACGTCGATCCACAACATGGGTTCCTGGGACGACCTGGCGACGTTCGAGCGCGCACGCCGCGATGGTCGTCTCAGGACACGGATCTACGCGGCCGTTCCGCTATCGTCATGGGAGCGACTGCGCGATACGGTGGCAGCTCGCGCGGGGGGACGTGGCGACGAATGGCTCCGGTTCGGAGCTCTGAAGGGTTTCGTGGACGGGTCGCTGGGGTCGCGCACAGCAGCGTTCAAGGATGCGTTCAGCGATGCGCCGGCGAACGCAGGCTTGTTCGTGACACCGCCGGAGGACCTGTACAACTGGACATCGGGTGCCGACAAGAGCGGCCTCCACGTGATGGTGCACGCCATAGGCGATCGCGCCATCGACATCCAGCTCGGAATCTTCGACCGCGTGGCACGGGAGAACGGTGCGCGCGACAGGCGCTTCCGGATAGAGCACGCCCAGCACATAGCTCCAGCAGATATTCCACGCTTCGCGGCACTCGGAGTGATAGCAAGCATGCAGCCATACCACGCGATAGACGACGGCCGCTGGGCCGAGAAGGCGATCGGCCCCGTGAGAATCAAGACGACTTACGCCTTTCGCTCGCTCCTTGATGCCAAAGCCCGCCTGGCCTTCGGAAGCGACTGGTTCGTCGCGCCGCCTACGCCGCTCGAGGGGATCTACGCCGCGGTAGCGCGCCGAACGCTGGACGACCGGAATCCGGACGGATGGGTTCCGGAGCAGAAAATCACCGTCGAGGAAACGTTGCGTGCTTACACTCGCGACGCGGCCTTTGCATCGTTCGAAGAGCCTCGAAAGGGGACGCTAGAGCGCGGCAAGCTCGCGGACTTCGTGCTCATCGACCGCGATCTCACACGAATCGCTCCGGAGGAGATACGAAACGCGCGAGTGGTAATGACTGTTGTGGGAGGTAAGATTGTCTTCGAAAGGAAATAATAGAAGTAAGCTTACGTGAACCGTTCGAGGAGGGAGGTCTCATGCAAAGGCAGAATTGGATACTGACGCTCGCGGCAAGCTGCTCCCTGACCGAACCGGCTCTCGCTCAGAAGGGCTTCACCCTCGAACAGATCATGTCGGCGCCTTTCCCCTCGAATGTCACCGCCGTTCCCGGTGGTGGGGCTCCTGCGCGCGTTGCGTGGACTTCGCTGCAGGAGGGGAGACGCAGTGTCTACGCACTGGACGTGGCCACGGGTCGTGCCACTCGAGTGGCGCATTGGGCATCCGATGATGGCCAGGACATCTCATCCTTGCACATTGCCGCGAACGGTTCGGCGATAGCGTTTGTTCGCGGCCAGGGATACAACCGCTTGCGCGAGAATCCCAATCCGACAAGCGACGCGAGTGGATCGGAGCAGGCGGTATGGGTCTCGGTGCGTGGCGGTCCCGCTCGGCGCGTGGGGCAGGGAGCAGCTCCAGCGGTTTCGCCTGATGGGCGGTGGGTGGTGTTCCAGCGAGACTCGACCTTGATGATCGTCCCTAGCCTCTGCGCCACCGCCGCTCCCTGCGCGCCCAAACCGCTGTTCAAGGGACGCGGCATCAATGCCGACGCCCGGTGGGCGCCGGACGGCCGTATGATTGCCTTCACATCGCTGCGCGATGTTCATTCGTTCGTCGGGGTTTTCGAGCGCGCGTCCGGCAGATTAAGCTGGATTGCTCCTGGTGTCGACCGGGATGCCAATCCGCGGTGGTCGCCTGATGGCAAGTGGGTCGCCTTCACCCGAACGGCGGGAGGCTTGGCGGGAGAGAATGTCTTTGCGCCGAACGCGGGAACGGGTTTTGGAATAATGCGCGGCGATCCCAGAACGAAACTAGCGAGCGAGATATGGCGCTCGAAGCCGGGTATCGAGGGCCGCCGTCGCATTCCAACTGCGGGTGAGTCATTCCTCTGGGCGGGCTCGCACATCGTTTTCTTTACCGAGGCTGACGGGTGGCAACATCTATATTCCGTCAAGGCAGATGGCACTCCGCAGAGCCCGGTGCAGCTTTCCAGCGGAGAGTGCGAAGCCGAGGAGCCCTCCCTGACTGGCGACGGTAGTACGATCTATTTCTCCTCGAACTGCGGAGACATAGACCGCAAGCACATCTGGCGCGTCTCCGCCGCGGGGGGCACCGCCCCGGAGCAGGTGACACGGGGAAACAGCATCGACTACGCTCCCGCAGTGTCTGGCGAGCGACTGTTCTACCTCAGCGCCGACTCGCGGAAGCCGCCTGCGCCAACCCTGGTCACGCTGGGCGGGCAGTCTATTTCGGTGGCAGGCGCGCCGAGGTTACCGGCAGATTTTCCTGCCGAGCATCTTGTCGAGCCACGCCAGGTAACCTTCAGGGCCGCTGATGGCACGTCCATTCATGGGCAGCTGTTCGTGCCTCCTAACCCTCAGAAATCTCCTGCGTTGATCTACATGCATGGCGGGCCAGTCCGGCAGATGCTGCTCGGCTGGCATCCGCGCGGATACTACAACCGCGCCTATGCAATGAACCAGTACCTGGCCAGCAGGGGGTTTGTGGTTCTGTCGGTGAACTATCGTGCCGGCGTGGGATACGGACGCGCTTTCCGTGAAGCAGCCTCGACGGGCAGGCGTGGCGCCGCCGAGTATCAGGACATCGTGGCTGGTGGCAGGTATCTGCAGTCGTTGGCGTATGTGGATTCGACGCGAATCGGCCTCTGGGGAGGCTCGTACGGTGGCTATCTGACAGCCTACGGCATGGCAAAGAATCCGGAGCTCTTCAAGGCGGGAGTCGATCTGCACGGCGTGCACGACTGGAACGCGCGCTTTTCCGGGTTTGCTCCTTCCGCGACAGCCGGCGGCCGGGAGGCCGATTCGGTGATCGCAATCGGGCGATCGTCCTCACCGGTATGCTGTGTGTCGAACATCAAGGGGCCGATACTTTTCATACACGGCGATGATGACCGCAATGTCGCCTACTCGGAAACCGTGAATCTTGCGCAGATGATGCGACAGGAAGGGAAGCCGTTCGAGCTGCTCGTTTTTCCGGACGACGTTCACGATTTCCTTCGGCACCAGAACTGGCTTGCAGCCTACAAAGCTGCGGCGTCGTTCTTCGACCGGACCCTGGTGCGAGGGGAGAGGATCGCGCTTCACTGACCAACCGCATGCATCGGCGGCCGCTGTCGCCGCCGATGCGCTCTCACTCCAGTCTACTTCTCCAGAACGACGGCGGTGCCACTGGTGCTGACCATCAGCATTCCACCGCCGCTGCCGACTGACACGGTCTCATAGTCGACGTCTACGCCGATTATGCCATTGGCGCCCATCCGTTCTGCTTGTGACTGCATTTCCTGGAGAGCTATGTCGCGGGCCTTGCGGAGCTCTCCTTCGTAAGCTGCGGACCTGCCGCCGACGATGTCGCGGATGCCCGCGAAGAAGTCCTTGAATATGTTGGCGCCGAGAATCGCTTCTCCCGTGACGATGCCCAGATACTGTTTGACGTGTCTGCCGTCGACGGTCGAGGTAGTGGTCAGGAGCATGAAGAACTGCCCTCCAGGTAGACGTTGGTGTGAGTGCTGTCGCGCAAAAATACGAGGCAGGCGCAATGCCTGCGAGCAAGCGACGATACACCTCTCCAGACTCGTCTTTCCATTGGGCAATAGCTCTTTTCCTGCTGGATCTCTATCTTTGGCGATCCTCTGGTCGAAGTGACGTGACAACGGATCTCCAAGGTCGGCTGCAGGCGATGCTGGGGGAGGGCTACCGACTCGAGCGTGAACTTGGAGGCGGCGCAATGTCGCGCGTCTTCGTGGCCGAGGAGATCGCGCTCGGTCGCCGCGTCGTAGTAAAGGTGCTTCCGCCCGAGCTCGCGGCTGGCGTCAGCGAGGAGCGTTTCAGGCGGGAGATCCAAGTTGCCGCTCAGCTGCGACATCCCTGTATCGTCCCCGTACACGCCGCTGGGCAATCGGGCGATCTCCTGTACTTCACAATGCCTCTCATCGAGGGCGAATCGCTTCGCGCGAAGCTCTCGCGACAGGGCGAGCTGCCAATAAGCGAAACAGTCAAGCTTCTACGCGACGTGGCGGATGCGTTGTCCTACGCGCACAGTCGTGGCGTAGTGCACCGCGACATCAAGCCGGAAAACATTCTGGTGGACGCTGGGCACGCTCTCGTTACCGACTTTGGTGTTGCCAAGGCACTCAGCGCATCGACGAACGCGGAAACCGGTTCCCTAACCTCGCTGGGCATTGCCCTCGGCACGCCAACGTACATGGCGCCCGAGCAGGCGGCAGCGGATCCCCAGACGGATTACCGTGCGGACATCTACTCCTTCGGAATCGTCGCTTACGAGCTGTTGACGGGACATCCACCTTTTCACGGCCTCACGCAGCAGCAGATGCTTGCCGCGCACGCGACTGAAGCTCCGCAGCCTGTGGCGAAACGCCGTAGTACCGTACCCGAAAGCCTGGCCATGCTGGTGGCGCGATGCTTGGAGAAGCGACCCGCCGACCGCCCGCAGAGCGCTGCTGAAGTATTGCGGGCCCTCGAGGCTGTCCCGAGCACGAGCAGTGGCGGAGCGGTTGCCGGCGCTCGAACGAAACCGTCGAAATCAATCGTCAAGCTTGCGGCAGCGTTCGTCCTTGCAGCTGTTGCCGTCGGGGCGGCGCTAGTTTGGCGCCCGCGAGCGGCGGCGGCCGTCGATCCTAACGTCATTGCCGTTGTGCCGTTTCGTGTGAGCGGTGCCGATGAGTCACTCGCTTATTTGCGGGAAGGAATGATCGATCTTCTGGCCGCCAAGTTCACGGGTGAAGGCGGGCCTCGTACGGCGGACCCGCGCTCGGTAATGAGTGCGTGGCGTCAGGTTGCAAAGTCAGACAATGCCGACCTCCCTCGGGACGTAGCTCTCCTTCTGGCCGAAAGGCTCGGGGCGGGGCGGCTCCTGTTAGGCGGCGTTGTGGGAACGTCGTCACGCGTCGTGATCACTGCGCAGATGCTCTCTGTTCCAGGCGGGAAGACAGGCACGACCGAAAGCGTCGAGGGTCCGGCCGACAATCTTCCGACGCTGGTAGACCGCCTGGCGGTTCAGCTGCTTGCGCGAGAGTCGGGAATGAGTGGGCACCGTCTCGCTAAGCTCACGAGCACGTCGCTTCCGGCGCTCCGAGCATACCTGAACGGCCAGGCTGCGTACCGGCGTGGACATTACGTTGCCGCAATAGCGCAGTTCGAGCAGGCGATTGAGGAGGATTCCACCTTCGGATTGGCGGCGCTGGGGCTGACGGTGGCCGCTAATTGGGGGGGGAACGCGGACCAGATCGACCGGGGAGAGCGGCTCGCCTGGCAGCAGCGTGGTCGTCTGAGCGATCGGGACCGCGCCTACCTGGAGCTATACTCGGGGACGCGTTACCCTGTGCCAGGAACACCTCCGGAATTCATCGACGCCGGAGAACGCGCGGTCGCAGTTGCGCCGGACAACCCGGAGGTGTGGTACGAGTACGGCGATGTTCTCATGCACATGGGGCCGTTGATCGGGCTCGCTGATTCTTATCGGCGTGCCGCAGACGCTTTCGCGCGCGCGCTGGCACTCGACTCCGGCTTCATTGCGCCGCGGGAGCACCTGATCCAGCTCGCAGCTCGAAGTCGGGACACCGCACTCGTGCGGGAGCTGAGCGGACCGTTCCTGATGGGAAGTCTCGACTTTGGGACTGCCGGATACACGCGATGGCGGATCGCGCACGCGCTGGGAGACAGCACTCGGATTCGCGAGATCGGCTCGCAATTCGATAGGATGCGCTCCAGTAATCTGGAGCGTATCATCGCGCTCGCTCAGATCGATGGCTTTGGGCTGGATGATGCCGAGCGAGCGGCAGCGGTGCTTCGACAACGCGGCGGGACAGCGGAGGAGCGGTCGTCGAGCCTGGTCAGTCTACACGACCTTGCCCTCAATCGCGGGCGCCCGGACGCCGCGCGCGAGATCGTCAATCTGTCGCGCGAGGTCGAGGAGCGTCCGGACCGACACCTGAGCTGGCACGTCGATAACGCGCGTCTCTGGGATGGCGACCGCGCCGCGGCCGAGGCTGCGGCGCGCGAGCTCGGACCGATTGCCGACGCCCAGCTGGCGCGCGGCCCGCGGGAGCGCGGGATACAGTACCGCATAATCTGCGATGTGGAGGAGTGGCGACTCAACCGCGGCGATACACGGTCCGCCCGCGGTGCGATAGAGCGTCTGAGAAACGCAGCCGTGCCACGCGACGAACCTTCTGTTGTCATGAGAAGCCACGGTTGCGCGATCGTCCTTGACGCCCTGTTGGGGCTCGCGGAACGCGCGCCAGATGCCGACGCACGGCTCGCGCGGCTGGATTCGCTGATGCGCACAAGTCCGGCGTTTGGACACGAGGGAACGTTCGGTAGCCTTACATCCGCAAACCTATACCTCGCGCGCTGGCATGAGTCGCGGGGCCGAATCGGCGAGGCATTGGCCGCGTCCCGCCGACGGATGTACCATACGCAGGAAACCCCTCGTCTCTCCACTTTCCTTCGCGAGGAAGGCCGCCTAGCCGCGCAAGCAGGTGATCGCGCTGGAGCTATTCGCGCCTATCGTCATTACCTGGCGTTGCGCTCCGATCCTGAACCGTCTGTCGCACCAGAAGTCGCTCGAGTGCGTGCGGAGCTGGAGCGGCTCACTCAGCCGGCGAAAGCGCCGTGAGTGTAGAGCAGGACAGGCTCACAGCTGCACGATGATTGTTTGCGGGTACTGGATTCGCCTTAGCGTACTGGCCTTTCGCTTCGAGTCTGTCGGGTGCAGACTATTGGAAGTCGACGCTATGTGTGGAACCCCTCGCCGATAACGGCTTCAACAGGAGAGTACCATGCAGCGACTTCAATCCAACCTGCTCGTGCAGGGCGCCATCGGTGGCATCCTGGCGGGCGCGGTCGTGGCAGTCTGGTTCCTGATCCTGGATATCGCCACTGCCGAGGCCCTTCGAACTCCACTCGTGATGGCACGGGCGGTCCTCCACGACGAGAGCACTGTGGCCACGTTCCGGCTGGTAGCGGTGTACACCATCCTTCACTTCGGCGTGTTCGTGCTGCTGGGCATCGGCACTGCGTGGTTTCTTGTCGTTGCCAACATCGCTCCGGGGGTGCTCGTAGGGGCGGTTTTCGGACTGGGTGTTCTCGACAGCGTACACTATGGGGCGCTACTCGTAACCGGCGCGAACATGCTCACGCTGTTGCCGGTGTGGCACGTGCTCGGCGCAAATCTGCTGGGCGGAATCGTGCTGATGACGTACCTGCATCGCGTGTTGCATACCGAAGCCCCGATGGGGACCGGAGTGCTGAGGGAGCATGAGCTGCTTCTCACCGGCTTGACGACGGGCCTGATTGGGGCGGGGGCAGTGGCGATCTGGTTCCTGGTCCTGGATGTGATCAGGGGGTCGCCTTTCTTCACGCCGGCCGCGCTCGGATCCGTGGTGTTCTTCGGCGCGACGAGTCCGTCGGAGGTAGAGGTTGGTCTCGGAGTGATCGCCGCCTATACGATCCTGCACCTGGCAGCCTTTGCGGCCGTTGGCCTGGCGCTTGCTTGGGGCGCCGAGAAGGTGGAGCGCACGCCGAATTTATGGCTCATGTGGCTGCTGGCTTTCATTATTCTCGAGGGGCTTTTCCTGGGAGTTGTGGGTAGCCTCGGCGGCTGGGTGCTCGGCAGCACGAACTGGTGGGCCGTGGGGATCGGCAATCTCATCGCGATGGCCGCAATGGGTCGGTGGATCTGGCGCAGCCATCCAGTGTTGCGTGACCGAATGCGCGATATGCCAATCGCCGCTTAGTGCACTGCGGACCGAGCACCAGCTGCGCACTGCGCAGTGACTGCGTATTGCGCATCATGCACATGAGGCTGCGCGCCCAGCACTATAATCGAGGCAACTGCCCGCAGTAAATGCTGCTTGCGCAGCACTGTGCTCGGTGCTCAACGCGAAGTCACTGCGCAGTGCGAAGCAGGTACTCGATACGCAGTGCCTTTTCAGAAGCGGGCAATCTCCTCAAACGCCTTTCTGAAATCCGTCACTTGCGGAAGAATGGCATCTTCGAGCTGGGGTGCGTAGCCGACGAATGTATCAGTCGAGGCAACTCGCATTACCGGCGCGTCCAGCCAGGCGAAACAGTCGTCGGCTATCGCCGCCGCTATCTCCGCACCGTAGCCCCACGAGAGTGAATCCTCATACGCAACGATAACCCGAGACGTCTTCTTGACTGATGCAAATACCGCCTCGCGGTCCCATGGAGAGAGGGAGCGGAGGTCGATCACCTCGACCTCCGTTCCTGAATCCGCGACCTGGCTGGCGGCCGTCAACGCGCGCTGCACCGTGGCGCCATACGTCACGACGGTTATGTCCCTTCCCGCACGCACGATCTTTGCCTTTCCGAACGGAATCATGAAGTTCGGACCCGGGTACCGGGCCTTGTTGTATGTCTGGCGGTAGAGATGCTTGTGCTCGAGAAATATCACCGGGTCATCACACCTGATGGCGGTGCGAAGCAACCCGTTGGCATCGAGCGCGGTGGCAGGACAGACCACACGCAGCCCGGGACAATGTGTGAAGAGAGATGCGCCCGTCTGAGAGTGGTATATCGCACCGCGGATGTATCCGCCGTACGTAACGCGGATCACCAGGGGCGAGCTGAAAGCGTTGTTCGACCTCCAGCGCATCGTAGCCAGCTCGTCGCGGAGCTGCATGTAGGCTGGCCAGATGTAGTCGAAGAACTGGATCTCGGCAACCGGCTTGAAGCCGCGAGTGGCCAGTCCGATCGCGCGGCCGACGATGTTTGCCTCGGCGAGAGGGGAGTTGTACACGCGGTCCCCGCCGAATTCCTTCTGAAGGCCCCACGTCACTTTGAACACGCCACCTTTTCCCTTGACTTTGCCGAGATGCTGCTCGCGGGAGACGTCGGCGACGTCTTCTCCGAAAACGAGGATCCTGGAATCGCGCCGCATCTCGTCCTTCATGCACGCGTTCAGCAGATCAACCATTGTCGTCTGTTCCCCAGAGAACTGTGGATCATCTTCAGTATCAAACTGCTCGCTGGCTGGATCCACATCGGGCGAGTACACGGCGAAGTACACCGTGTCTTCGCCAGGTTGAGGTTGCGCCAGTGCGTCGTCGGTGGCGGCCAGAACTTCCGCATCAACCTCATCTCGGATCTTCTGTAGCCCAGCCTCCGTCGCGTGGCCCTCGTCCATCAGCCACCGCGGGAAAACGGTGAAGGGATCGCGTGCCGCGTCGGCGTCTCTCTCTGACGGCGGGCGGTACATGGTTTCATCATCCGATAGCGAATGGGAGTACGGGCGAATCACCTTCGCGTGCACGAACGCCGGTCCTTTGCGCTTACGCGCGTATTCCACTGCCGACATCATTGCGTCATAGGACGCCGGAAAATCGCACCCGTCCACTTCCTGGATGTAGAGTCCCGGGAAGGATGACACGAGCTTGGATATCGAGCCGCCGGCGGTGTTGACTTCCACAGGAACCGAGATCGCATAGCCGTTGTCTTCCACCAGGTATACCACCGGCAGCTTCAGATTGCACGCGCTGTTGAGTGACTCCCAGAACTCGCCCTCGCTCGTGGTGCCGTCCCCGGTGCAGACCAGGATCACTTCGTCTTCCAGAAATCCTTCCGTTAACCCGATCATGCTCGCTCGCAACGTTGCCTCGGCGCACCCAACGGCCTGAAGGAACTGCGTGCCCGTTGGAGATGAGGAGCTGACGATGTTGAGTGCTTTGTGACCCCAGTGGCTCGGCATCTGTCGCCCGCCGGAGCTCGGATCGTTCGCTGCGCCAACGGCCCCGTAAAGCATCTCAGCCGGTGTCATTCCCAGCTGGAGGCAGAGAGCACGATCGCGATAGTACGGATAGAACCAATCGTGCCCAGCTTTCAACACCATCCCAGCCGCCGTGAGAATGGCTTCGTGACCAGCGCCGGATATCTGAAAGAAAATCTTGTTCTGACGCTTGAGCTGGATCTCCTTATCGTCGAGTTTGCGAGAAAGGTAGATGGTTCGATAAGCGCCAACGAGCTGGTCAGATGTCAGATCGTTGACGGCTCGCTTGCGCTCGACTCGGGTTTGTGTGGCCATGGTCGGGAGTCGGGAGTCGGGAGTCGGTGGCAGAGCTGGTGACAGGTCACAGGTCACAGGTTACAGGTTACAGGTTACAGCTCACAGGGAAGATAGCGCTTCGGATGTGGCCCGGGGAACGCCTGATTCGTCCTTAGTTGAGGCTCGGCGCATATGCGCCGCTGTCGGGGTGCGAGCGGAACCCCCTTTCGCACGACGCCCGTGTTCTCTGAAACGCGGCGATGGCTGCCTACTCTCCCGAGTGATGACCGATCGAAATGTGTTAGACAGTTTCTCCGGACTAATCCGGGTCGCCGGCGTGGGTGCTATCGCGCTTGCCGGCCTCACGTGCAAGGACTCTTCCGGACCGAGCACAACGGCCGTTGCGCGTGTAGTAATCACTCCGGACAGCGCCGCGATGTTTGCCGGTGATTCAATCCAACTTTCGGCGGCCGCGAAGAACACGGCCGGGGCTACGATCCCGGACAGGACCATCACTTGGGCCGTGGTCAACGCGACCATTGTCAATCTGACGCCATCCGGACGCGTCCGGGGCCTCCGTTTGGGTCGCACGATGGTTGTGGCATCGAGCGAAGGCCGTGCCGACACAGCCGTCGTCAACGTCAAGGTCATCACCTCGACTGTGGTATCTCCCGACCTCGACTCGCTTCGCTCGGTCAACGACTCGCTTCAGCTTACAGCCATGTCGTACGGCGATATTGAACCCCACGCGGGCAGCTATACGTGGTCTAGCAGTAACCCAGCTGCGGCTACCGTCTCCGCGTCTGGTGTCGTGGTGGCCAGGGCTGACGGAAGCGCATGGATTACCGCGATCGAAGCCGGCGGCACAAGAGACTCGGCCTTGATTGTCGTAAATCAGCGTGTCGCACATGTGCTTGTTTCGCCCGGAGCTGCCTCACGCCCCGTTGGTCGGACGCAGCCTTTTTCGGCCCAGGCCACGGATGCACGCGGAAACATAATGATCGGCTTGACATTCATCTGGTCGTCCCGAAACCCGGTAATTGCAACGGTGGACCCGTCGGGGCTGGCAACGGCAGTCGCGGTCGGCGTGGACACGATCGATGCGATCGCTGCTGGCCTGACAGGGTCGGCGGCGTTCACGGTGGCGCCTCAGCCCGCATTGAGCTTTTCGTTCTCGAGTGTGGAGAGCGGCGTCAACCAGGACGCTATGGCCATAGGCGGCAGCCCACTCAGTATCTCGGCTCCGGGACCGGTGGAGTCCGCAGTAACCGTAACAGTTTCGAACAGCTCGCCCCCGATTGCCTCGGCGTCCACAGGGATGACGATTGCTCCAGGCCAGACAACAGCGCCTCTTATGGTGACTGGGTTGTTGCAGGGAACGGCCCGTCTGATAGCTTCGGCACCAGGGTATTTGCCGGATACGGCTGATGTTCTCATCTCCACACCGAGGCTCGCTGTGCAGCGTGTTGGCGACGTGTCATCCGCGCTGCAGTTCGGAGAGACCCGACAATTCCAGGTGCTGCTCACGGATTCGTCCGGCACTCGCCACAACACCACTGCCAATGTGTCTGTGAGCATCACGTCTTCCGACAACACAGTGCTCACGGTAAACGCATCGACAACGACGGTGAGCGCGGGGGCTAATGGTGGCGCTATTGTTGCCATAAGCCCGCAGGGCGTAGGGACGGCCAGGATATATCTCAGCGCGCCAGGCTATTTCGGGGATTCCACGCTGGTGTTCACCGTTACGGCGCCCCAGATAGGCTTCGACTTCGACCGGCGGGTGATCGGCCTGCGTCAATCGAGCGGCAGTAACGCAGGACAAGTCATCCTTCCACAGAGTCGCGGCACGAGTGTGCTCGTGACCTTTACACAAAAACATCCCGAGTTCGTGCAGTTCCCCGGCTCGGCCACCGTCGGTGCGAACGCAACCACTGCCGCAATTGGAAGCTGGTCGGGAGTTGGATTCGGTGAAGACACGATCGTCGCCACCGCCTTCAGCTTCGCGCCGGAAACAATGTTTGTACGCGTCGGCACGCCCAAGATTCTAGGGGACGCCGTACCTCCGAGCATTCTCTTCGGTGCTGCGCCATTATCCATGCGCGCTCAGGCGGCCGACACGCTGAACAGTGTCCATTTCGCGCTCGACACCGTTGCGGTGAGGGTTACTTCGAGCAACCCGGCGGTTCTGTCTCCCGATTCGACCTACATTCACATCCTCAAAGGAGCGTCTGTCTCGCCTGCTACCGGACTACGGCCTGTGGGTGTCGGGTCGGCAACGATTACGCTCACAGATTCAGCTGGCCTTTACTTGTCTTACACAACCAGTACGGTAGCCGTATCTCCGATATCGCTGACGTTCAGCGCGGGCCGCGACCCCGCGCAGCCGGTGACGGTCGGGATGAGGCAGCGAACGGGGGGAGGCACTAACAGCCTCAGCTTATCGGTGGGCCAGCAGGTGACCGGATCGCCGCTCACAATCTCATTGGCCAACAGCAATACCACCGTGGCCACCGTTCCGCCTTCAGTCGTGATTCCAGTCGGCGCTACAACTGCAAGCTTCGATGTCACGGGCCAGGACGTGGTGGGTACGGCCGATATTGTCGCTAGCGCTTTCGGCTACAGTTCCGACACGCTAACGGTGGACGTCGGGTTACCGCGTTTCCGGATCGAGACGGTGACCGCGGCTTACACGACCTCACCGCCGGCTCAGATTCTGGTGATCGCTGTCGACCATACGGGCGCGCAGCGCGTCGCGGTGGAGAACGTGGTCGCAACGCTGACTTCGTCCAACGCAGGAGTCCTTGCGCCGGATTCGGCCACCATGACCATCCTTGCTGGACGGTCCAGTCATAACACCGCACTCGCGGTGTTTGCAGGCGCCGGAACCGCCACCATTACGGCGTCGGATTCACGGGTCGCACCTTACCGATACGCTTCGGGAGTCACGGACCCGATATCGGTCGCGCTTCCGCCGCTATCATTGAGTTTCGCGTCGCGCGTCCTCGGAGTCGGTCAAAACTTCTCAGCCGCAGTAGCAATTCCCTCTGGGACCTTGAATCCGGGAATCACCGTCGTCCTCAGTCACAGCAACGGCAGCGTATCGAGCACTCCGTCAACGGTGTTGGTAGGTTCTGGCCAGTACTCGACTGCATTCCAGGTGAACGGCCTTGCCTTGGGTGTTGACACGATCGTTGCTACCGCGTCCGGGTACCTTCCGGACACCGCAGTCGTATCGGTCAGGCCGGACAGAGTGACGATCAGCGGATTGCCTGCGACTATCTCGATCGCAAACGACAACGTCCCCGTTCACTTGCAGGTTCTCGACCCGAACGGCGTGCCACGCAACGTCACAGCCGCGACGACCTTCGACGTGTTCACCAGCAGCCATCTCGCGGTAAACGGAAGGGCCGGAACCAGCACTCAGATAGTGATCGCTGCCGGAAACTCTCTCTCACCAGCTTTCATCGTGACGGGCAGGGCAACGGGTATCGGATTATTGCAGGTGACCAACCCGAATTTGGCAACCGTGGCGCGAAACGTAACGGTGGTGCCATGAGGTACCTGGCATTCCAAATGCGTGTCGGAATGTTGCCATGTCAGCGAAAACTCCCCACTGCACCTTCTGCGACATAGTTCGCGGCGCCGGAGAGGTGTCCATCTGCTACGAGGACGCCACGGCGCTTGCCTTTATGGACATCCAGCCGGTGAATCCCGGCCACACTCTGGTGGTGCCAAGGCAACACTATGAGTCGTTCGTAGATCTTCCGCATGTTGTCGGGATGCATCTCTTTCAGGTTGCGATGGACCTGGGTCCTGTCATTCGAAAGGTCTCTGGAGCAGACGCCATGAATCTGATAGTCTCCAGCGGCGCAGCGGCCGGCCAGGACGTGTACCATTTTCACGTTCACCTGATACCGCGACGGCAGGGTGACAACTTCACCGTTCACCTCCCATTCGATGGATCCAGCGCTCCGGACAGGACGAAGCTAGACGCCATGGCGGCGAGAATCATCGCTTCAACACGCGATCCGATGCGAACGAGACGACGGGTATCCGCTACGAGAGCATCCGTCCAGGCCTAATCCGCCACATCGCACGCAGCACAACCTGAGCTAGGTAAGCGATCCACGCGCGATCGAGTAGGGGGTCAGTTTGGGAGCGGAAGGTCAACCAAGAACGACGCAGACGCGAGTCGCCAGAAGTATAGACCTCAGGGTCGAGGATGAAACCAACACTTAAGCCTGTTTGCTGTCCTTTGACTGAGAAGCCAGATGACGACGGAGACCATAGAGCATTTTTCGGACTTCCACGACTTGACTGATTAGAGTCAAAGAATCCGACCCACGGACTACCTGGAGGCTGAGAGCCGCGATTAAGGTGATACTCGAGTTCCGTTGTCGAGTTGAGCGCAATCCGTAGGAAGCGGCTGAACTCTCTGGCGT
>JBHENQ010000126.1:0-6543 GCA_046261975.1 Gemmatimonadaceae bacterium
TCGCCACCTCCGCCAAACAACAGCTTCCCGTCCTCGACGGCAGCGGTGGGCTTCGTGAACTACTCCGGTGGTGACTTCCATCTGTCAGCGAGCAGCCCATACCGCGGGGGCGCCACCGATGGCACCGATCCAGGCGCGGACATCAATGGACTCAACTCGCGTATCCAGGGAGTGATAGTTCCCTGAGTCTCTGATCGGTTGCCGCACACGACAACGCCATTGCTCTAACCTGGAAGTGGGCGTAAGTTCGCTGATGCAGGATGTGGTACGCGAGCGGGTTAGGTGCACGCCTAGGTGAGTTGTTGTGTCTGTCTCAAGCATCGAATTTCACCAAAAGAAAGCCCAGGACTTGCCCGCGGAACGAGCGCCACTGGTGCGCTCCGATGGCCGGCTCACTCGTCGGCTCAAGACGCTGCTCGGGCACCTCTTGTACCGCACTGGACTGTACCGTCGGTTCTGGCGCGATCAGGCCGTGATCGTGCTGTTTCACCGAATTGACGACCGGTATGGCGACGACCCGATCACGAGTACGCGCGACCGATTCAAGGCGTTCTGCAACTTTTTTTCCCGCTACTTCACGATCGTTGGGCTTTCCGACCTGCTCCGTCTACTCCGGGAGGGAGCGGACATCAGTAGGCACCTGGTGATCACGTTCGACGACGGGTACCGCGACAACCGCGAGGTAGCGGCGGAATACCTTCGCGAGCGCGGGATGCCTGCATGCTTCTTCGTCGCCACCGGGTTCATCGGAACGGACGAGACCGTTTGGTGGGACGCCCTGCGGCGGATTCGCTCCGAGTGGATGACCTGGGACGATGTCCGGGCGCTGCGGGACGCAGGATTCGAGATCGGAGCGCACACAGTCACCCATCCCGACCTTGGGGTGATCGCGGGTGAAGACGCGCGACGTGAGATCTTTGGCTCCAAGACACGAGTCGAGGCCGAGCTCGGCGCACCCGTCCGTCACTTCGCTTACCCGTTTGGAGAAGCGGACCAGATCACCGAGGCAAACCGGATGCTCGTGCGCGACGCCGGATTGATCTCGTGCCTGTCTGCGCACGGCGGGTGCGTGCAGCCCAAGGACGATCCGCTTCGGTTGCATCGCGTTCCAGTCAACAACTGGTATCTCTCACCGTACCAACTCGGCTTCGAGACCCTTTTTCGGAACCCGAAAGCCGCGCGGCCCGTGATGGTGCCACGGCCGGTCACCTCGGCAACTTGAGCCGCGCTAACTCTCGATCACATCCGCCGTCCCATTCCTGCCGCTAGTATTCGTTCATGTGTGGAATCGCAGGAGTTGTCGGACCTCATGATCCACTAGGCGCGACTTCCGCCGTGGAGCGCATGGTTGACACCCTGCGCCGACGGGGGCCCGACAGCGGTGGAATGCGTTCCTGGGCCGGCGCCGTGCTTGGTCACCGCCGGTTGGCCATCTTCGACCTCAGCGCTGCTGGCGCGCAACCCATGGTGTCGCAAGACGGAGCTACCGCAGTCGTCTTCAACGGCGCCATCTACAACTTCCCGGAGCTGCGCACTGAGCTATTGAAACGCGGTTGCAGCTTCCAGAGCGACACCGACACAGAGGTACTTGTTCATGGCTACCGCGAGTGGGGGATCGACGTGCTCGTCTCTCGTCTGCGGGGCATGTTCGCCTTCGCTTTGTGGGATGACGAAAAGCACCGCCTACTCCTCGTTCGGGACAGACTTGGCGTCAAGCCCCTTGTGTACGCGCTGGACAATGGATCTCTGGCGTTCGCATCAACAGCTCGAGCGCTGAGAGCGGGCGGACTCGCACGTGAGATTGATCCGCAGGCCATCGCGGAGTTTCTCGAGTTCGGGTATGTGACTGAGGAGCGCTCGATCTATAGGCAAGTTGCCAAGGTACCACCCGCCACAATAATCGAGTTCTCGAACGGTGAAATCAGATCGCGCAAATACTGGACCCCCCCAAGTCCTGGATCGGCCGAACCTGTGCCGTTTGAGCACGTCGTCGAGCAGGTTGAACGCCTTCTGCTGAGGGCTGTAGAGCTTCGCCTGCACGCCGATGTTCCCGTGGGCGCGTTGCTGAGCGGCGGGATAGACTCGAGTCTTGTGTGCTGGGCAGTGGCCAAGCTCGGCGGCGACGTCACCGCGTACACAGTTGGAGCACCGGGAGACCCGTCCGACGAGACCCTCGACGCGGAAGCAACAGCGAGGGAGCTTCGCATAGCGCACCGCGTGCTGGATGTCACAGGTTCGCGTCCGGATGAGGTCGAGGAACTTGTCTCGGCCTACGCGGAACCGTTCGGCGCGCCATCCGCACTCGGGATGCTTCGCGTCTCAGAAGCGGTCTCGTCCGAAGCCAAGGTGCTCCTGACTGGCGACGGCGGCGACGACGTTTTTCTCGGCTACCCGCGCCACCGGCACCTTCATTTCGCGCAATCCCTCGCGCGCTTGCTTCCGGCGCCTGCTGCGTCCGCATGGTACCGACTTCGAGGACTCGTGCCGCGCAAGGGCGTCGCAAAGCGGGCCGTTCATTTTCTGGACTATGTCACGGGCGGGTTGGGTGCTTTTCTTCATGCGCACGACGGGCTTCCGATGTACCAGCAACACGGCATCCTGGCCGAGCGCCTTATCGACGTGCAACTGTCACAGCGTGAAATTGCCTGGTCAAGCACTTCGGCCCGCAGAGTACTGCTCGACTACCTGGAACACGATCTGCGTACGCAGTTCGTCGCCGAATATCTGACAAAGGTTGACGGCGCCACCATGTACTTCGGGCTCGAAGCGCGGTCACCGTTTTTCGACCAGGAGCTCTGGGAGTACGCGGCGGCTCTACCAGTCGAAATTCGGTTACGTGGCAGTGAACTCAAGGCGGTGTTGCGTGAGCTTGCGCGCCGGCGCATCAGCGAGCGTGTGGCAAGCGGCAAGAAGCGCGGCTTCAGCATCCCCGTCCAGCGCTGGATCGCGGGACGTTGGCGGCAGACAATGGAGGAAAGAATGCGCGATTCACTTCTTGCCAAGGGCGGATGGATAAACCCACAAGCGGTACTCCGCGTCCTCGCCGCCACTCCCAACGGCGCTGAAGCCCCGCTACAGCTTTGGTACTTGCTCGTACTTGAAGAGTGGATGCGCCATGAGAGCGCAGTTACTGATGCGACCAGCGTCGCAGAAGTCAGGAGAAGCGCGACCGCCTCAGGCGCGCATCTATCACGGTAAGCCCGTCCGCGGCGTTGATAGTGTGCGTGCCTACCACGTCCGGTCGCCAATCCGGCGTCAAACGTCCGACCTCGACCTCGCCGTAAGAGTCGTCATCGATTCGCGTGATCCGGTTTATGACGATCGCGTGTCCGTAAGAGATCGAGCAATCCTGCGAGGGACGATAGTAATCTCCATTCCGCGAAAAGATGCGACCGGCCGGCCGCGCGCTTCGTACGTCCGACTTGACGGGGTTCCGGCGGTGCGGAGTCCAAGGACCGAGCGGCGTCGCCGAGTGAAAAAGGTGCAACTCGTCACATGACGAAGCACCCTCAACACCGATATTGACGAACATCCACCAGCGCCCGCGCATCTCTGCAAGCGTCGCGTCCACGGCCCTGACGTTAGATAGAAGGATACCAGCCGGTTCCCACCGGTCCGGAAACTCGAGAGCGCGATAAAGCTCGACAGTTCTATTCGCGCCACTCTCGGGGATCATGTACCTCTCACCCTCCCACTCGAACAGGAACGGGTAAGAAAGATGGTAAGGGCGTTCCAGCACTCGCCTCGGCGTCCCGATCATTCCCTTGGAATCCACCTCCGCCACTGCAATGTGTGCCTTCCCTTCACGGTAAACCATCTCCTCGAAGAAGAGGAGATAACGGTCTTTGATTCTTACAGGGAACGGATCGGCCCAGAAACGATCCTTTGGAGGGCGCAGCACCTTGAATCGATGTGGCACAACGTCCGGCACATTGTCCCCGTCTCCTAATTCCTTTGTTATCCTGAACGCAAGCGCCCACTGTTCTGGCGCCAGTACTGCCCGAAGCTTGTCGCCGACAAAGCGCTCAGCCAGGCCTGCGAGATGTCGCGCCATCTCGAGGTTGCCGGGTGTTACGTAGAGACGGTGACTATACGGCGCAAGCGCGGATTCCATTCCGGAAGGGTCGGTGAGCGCCTTGGAACCTTCCGCGTGCAGATCCCTGAGCTTGCGCATCAGGAAGGCCGCGGATTTCCAGTAAAAATTTCGCTTGTTGCGAACCACCGATCGCGGGTCGGTGCTGGCGTATGACCGGTAGATCACGGTCCCAGCATCCAGATCCTCCGTGAGAACCTGCAGGATTGAGCCCGTGACGGGCCGTCCCTCCATAACCTCCCAGAATCCGGCCGGTCCACCCCGATTCGTGCGATTGTCGCCGTGATGGTATGACCAAACGCCGTGACGGGCAATCGTGAGCGCCTTACCCTTGAGAATCCGAAAACCGAAGCGTATGGCGACATCGATGTCATGCGATTCGATGGCTTCGATGTCGCGATCGTCGAAGTAGTCGCAGTGTTTTGTCATGCAAGGCGTAACGCCGATCACCGGGACGCTGGACAGAAGCTCCGTCGCATCCGACTCCCGAAACGGGTCGGGCTCGCCAGCGAAGAAGCGTTGGTCGAGACGATTGTAGAGGATATAGAGCAGGTGGTCCCACCGTCTGCCTACCGGCCCTGTGCGGGCCGTCTGTGTAGATGGCTGTTTCCGTCTGACCACGAGCACCAGCTCAAGGAAAGAGGCCTCGGCAATATCGCGGATGACGTCGTGCGCCCACTTGGGGATCCGCAACGAATCGACAAGCAGCGCCACTCGTAGCGGCCTGCGCGCCGAATCCGCTGGCAGCGCGCCAGCCACTCTATTTGAAATCACGCTAGTCCGATCAGCCAAATTTGTGGTGGAACTGCAAGACCATCCCTCGATTCAGAGCCAATCGCGACAGCTTGCAGACGACGTGGAGAGCCTACGCATCATCCGTGCTCTCACCATGGGGCCACCTACCCATTGAAACGTCATCTGCGAGAAGAAACCAGTTCGATCTGTTGCCTCGATACCACAAGTGTGCGGAGGAGCACAGCCGGCAGGGAAGGTAGTCTTGCGCCCGGAACTGATTATCACACATAATGTTGCCATAAGTTGCGAAGGGGTACGTAAATTTCTCGTAACTTCCAACCATGGCACGCTCGGTGCTCACACCCTACGCGCGAAGCAGCGTCGAGCCTCCGGCCACTCGCCCACGGCTCTGCCGGTCAAGAAGCACCACACTCGCGCAAGAATATCAGGCCAGCAGCTGGGCACTGCACCCGTCCGGAGAACTTATGGAGGTATCAGATTTGCTTCCTTCTGCCAGTCCGCACGTAATTTACCGTTCCCTGTCGGACGGGGGTGTCCTCTTCTCGACGGGAGATGAAGTATATTTTGGTCTGAACAAGCTAGGGGCCCAGATCTGGGATCTCCTGCCGCCCAAGCTCGCCACGTTGGGTCAATTGTTCGCCACCTTGCAAGCGCGACACCCGGAAACCGATCCAGATGTGATCCGAGCGGATGCGGGGGAGCTGCTCCAGGAGCTCGCCGCGAGCGGGCTCGTCGTCTTTCCAGAGCGAGATGAAACGGATGCGGAAGGGGCCGACGCGCATAATGAGAAAGCTGATCCAGCTTCGGCCGCGTGAGTGGGCGGAGCTGCTCCGCGCTCAGGTCGCGCTGCTTTCCGCACAGATTGAGGTCCTGGCCCGTCCAGTCGGAAGTCTGGTGACAGACGCCGCCCTACCGGCGGACGATATTGAAGCTGAGCCACCTCCCCACAACCAAAAACTCGCCGAGGCCAAACAGATGGCGCTGGCAGTGAGCCGCGCCGCGTCATACGGCGTTTTCCGGCCCAAGTGTCTGGTCCGGGCGATCGCGCTTCACCGAATGCTGGTTGCACGCGGGCTCAACCAGAGCCGGATTCGCATCGGCGTGCGACGGCGGAATGGTGAGTTTGCGGCGCACGCGTGGGTTGAGTGCGGCAGCTTGATACTGGGAGACCACGAGTCGCATACAAGTACGTTCGCGCGACTCGCCGATCTTCGCCCCGGTGGCAAGAGGTGAGTGGCATCCTCGGCATCTTTCCGACGGCTTCCACGCCGCCGGAGGAGCCGGTTGCGCGCAGGATGTTGCAAGCAATGGAGTCGCGCGGAGCCGACCGGATTGAAGTATGGCGAAGCGAAGCGGTGCTGCTCGCAGCTGCACGCTACGAATGGGAGCTCGACCCGTCCTTCAGCGGTCCTGTGCTTATTGCCGGCGACGAACCACTCCGGCTCGTAGCGGACGCGTCGCTCTATTACCGGTCAGATCTCCGTCGTCAATTGAAGGCGGCACGCATCGAGCCGGCCGACGATACGGCCAGTGCCCTGATCATTGCTGCCTATCGGGCCTGGGGTGAGAAATGTGCCGAGAGACTGGAAGGCGACTTCGCCTTCATCCTGCACGATGCCGAGGCTGGTCGCGTGGTCTGCGCACGCAGTTTTTCAGGCAAGCGACCCCTGTACTACGCGGAACCCAGCGGATCA
>JBHENQ010000127.1:0-6130 GCA_046261975.1 Gemmatimonadaceae bacterium
GCGATCGCCGTCGACACACCGCGCAAGTCGCCACGTATGAGTGTAATGTCGGACGCTTCCATAGCCACATCGGTGCCGGTGCCGATGGCGATGCCGACGTCGGCCTGTGCAAGTGCAGGCGCATCGTTTATCCCATCACCGACCATTGCGACCACCTTCTTCTCATCCTGGAGCCGCTTGACCTCGCGCGCCTTTCCCTCGGGGAGAACTTCCGCAATAACACGCGTAATTCCGACGCGCCTGGCGACCGCTTCCGCGGTCCGGCGGTTGTCACCCGTGATCATTACCACTTCGAGGCCCAACCGTTGCATCTCCGCGACCGCTGCCGCGGATTCGGTCTTGACCTCATCGGCCACCGCAATCATGCCCGCAAACAGATCGTCCACCGCAACGTAAATCGGCGTCTTCCCGTCGGCGGCGAGCTCCGACGCACGACCAGCGGCCCCCCCACCGTTCAGAGCGATGTTCCGGTCGCGCATGAGCTTCTCGTTTCCGAACAGAAGATGCCGGCCATCCACCTGTGCTTCGATTCCATGACCCGCGATAGCGTTGAAGGAAGTCGCCTCAGCGGCTGCGATTCCGCGTGATGCGGCGCCGCGAACGATCGCCTCGCCCAAGGGATGTTCACTGCCACGCTCGGCCGACGCTACGAGGCGGAGTAGCTCGTTCTCGGACAGGTCGCCCACTGCCACGATATCGGTCAGAGCCGGCTCGCCACATGTGATCGTGCCGGTTTTGTCGAGGACTATCGTGTCGAGCTTGTGCGCGGTCTCGAGACTCTCACCGCCCTTGATCAGGATGCCATGCTCGGCACCCTTGCCTGTGCCGACCATGATGGCCGTGGGTGTGGCGAGACCCAGCGCGCACGGACAGGCAATGATGAGCACCGCGACGAAGTTCACGAGTGCCATGGTGAAGCGGATGTCCTGCGGCGCTGCGATGAACCACACCACGAAAGTCGCAATGGCGATGCAGATGACCACGGGCGTGAAGATGCCGCTGATCACGTCGGCGAGGCGGGCGATGGGAGCCTTTGAGCCCTGGGCGTCGTGGACGAGCTTGACGATCTGCTGAAGCGCAGTATCTCTGCCCACCTTGGTTGCCTGGAACCGGAACGATCCGGTCTTGTTGAGCGTTGCTCCGAAAACTTCATTGCCGGGCTTCTTCTCCACAGGTAGGCTCTCGCCGGTGAGCATTGATTCGTCCACCGCCGAGGCACCGTCACGAACCACTCCGTCGACGGGTATCTTCTCACCTGGTCGCACGATCACGCTGTCGCCCGGGACCACCTCCTCTACCGGGACGTCTAACTCGCTATTCTCGCGAATGACTCGTGCTGTCTTTGCCTGCAGCCCAGCGAGCGCGCGAATGGCGTCCCCGGTTCGCGCCTTGGCGCGCGACTCGAGCATGCGGCCGAGGAGAATAAGAGCGATGATGACGGCGGCCGCCTCGAAGTAAACCGGGGCGCTAGTCATGTCACTCATTCCTGCCATGGCGGTGGTTCCGGCGGCAAAAAATCGAGGTGCCACCGTGGCGACCACCGAGTAGAGGTACGCCGCCCCCGTGCCGATGGCTATGAGTGTGTTCATGTCAGCGGCGCGATGACGGAACGCCGCCCACGCACCTCGATAGAACTGAAGGCCGCAGTAGAAAACCACTGGAGTCGTGAGCGCGAGTTGCAGCCAGTTGACGCCGGCGAAGTCGAAGAGCGCGGTTCGTCCGTGCGACATGGCAATCGTGAGGGTGGGAAGGGAAAGCACGGCCGCGATCCAGAACTTTCGCCTCAGATCGTGATACTCGGCCAGTCGGGCATCCCGCTCGGCGCTCGCCGCGTCCACTCCTGTTCCCTGTGTTTCGCGCACCTTGTAGCCGAACTCCTCGATCGCGCGCCGGATCGCGGGCACGTCGATCTCGCCCGGTAGATACTCTACTTGCACCTCCATGGTGGCGAGATTGAACGAGGCTGCAACTACGCCTCGAACACGTGACAGATGGTGCTCCAGCGGTTGGCTCGAACCAGAGGGACGCGCGGAATCATCCACCACGAAGTCCGCGCGCGCGGTACCGGTCGTTCCATAACCAACGTCGCGCACCGTGCCCATGAGTTGGCGCACGCCGGTCGCGCTGGGATCGTACTCAACCGTGGCACGTGACGATGCGAAGTTCACGCTGGCGCGGCGAACACCCGGGGCTTTTGCGAGATTCTTCTCTATACGGTTCGCACAGGCGGCGCAGGTCATCCCGGTTATCGGAATATCCACGCGTTCGGCCTTGCCGTCAGGCGTGCTGCGGCTATGACGGCCAACGTTGGCCGGAGCGTCCGCCACCACGCCCGTCCCGCGCGCCATTTGGCTCAGCGCCTTGGAAGTGTAGCAATTCGGGTCGGTGTCGAACTTCGACTTGCACGCCGCCGAGCAGAAGAAATAGGTGGTTCCCTCTGCCTCGCTCGACCCGGCCGCCGCGGCGGGTTCCACCTCCATACCGCACACGGGGTCTATAGTCTGCACGATCGGCATGCTGCTCATTCTGTTGACTCCCTTCGCTCACGCGACATCAGCGCTCCAACAGGAAAGATAGCAAATGCTCCAAGCGCCCCTGCGGCCAATGGCGACCAGTAGCCCGCAAACTACCTCGATACGACCATATCCACTGGAGTTGGCGTGGCTACGAGGATGGCCGTCACGATGAGAACCAGAACCCCAATCACCAGTTCGGCCCTGGCCGTGCGCCGAATCCTGAAAGCTCCCGACTCGTTACCCAGCGATGGCTTGACGCGCAGCCAGTTGTACGCACCGGTGCCCGCCGTGAGAGACAAGATCGCGAGCTTCAGCAAGAGAATCTTCCCATACTGACTCTGCCAGAGAGCGCTGACTGTTCCCAGGTGGATCCACGCCGCGAACACACCTGTAAACATTGTCATGCCGGCAAACGTGAGCGCAGTCGGTGAGAAAGCATTGAACAGGTCGGCCACCGCTGCGCCGCGCGCGCCTTCCTCGACCAGAAGCGCTGCCGGAATGCCCACCGCGACCACGACCAGCAGACTGCCCAGCCAGCCCGCCGCGCCGATGACGTGAATTCCGTCAGCGAGAATGGCGAGCGGGGCCAGCCGCGGTGATGATGACGCGTGGCCGGACAGGGCAGGGGTGAATGCCAGAACCACGGCGCCAAGAGCCGCGAGGGCCCATCCGGTTCCGCCTCCCTGACGGGCCGACCTGAAGCCCAGCGCACACAAAACAATTGCGGCCATCTGCAGCAACCAACCCCAACCCCACACGGTATTGGCAAGCATGGATGCGATAAGCGTGAAATCGAGCGAGCGTGACGTGCCATGCATCGCGTACGACTGCGCGTAGAGCCGCAACAGCGCGACTACTCCCAATACGGCGGTCACCCATAAGCCCACCCGCGCAGCTCGCCGGCTCGCGGGCTCAAGCATGGGAGCGGGCGCGTCCTGCTTGCGCCGCAGAAATCCGAGCACGAAGAGATAGAATGCGACGATACCGATCACGAGCAGCAGTCCGGTGAACGTCGCCCAGCGGATCGCAACGTAGAGTGGCGATTCGGCGTCGAAGCCCTCTCCAATGGGTATGGTAACCGGATCGTGATGCTCGGCCAGCGTCGGTTCCTGTGCTTGAGCTGACGGAGCCACCGGCGTTTCAGCGGTCGCGACTCCGGCAGCGCCCGGAGCGATGATAAAGGTGAAGCTGTCCCCAACGGGGTGGCCATCCTTGCCGGCCATCTGCCAGTTGACAGTGTAGACTCCGGCCTGGAGCGGCGAGCGGACAGTAGCAAAGACGACGCGTTTGGTTCCGTCCGCGTACTGCAGCGGCGTGAGGAATACCAGCGCGCCGTCCGGCCCGGCCAGATCAATTCTTGTAAAGGTGAGCTCCGCCGGCTCCGTGAACGTGAGCCGGATTTCACTCGGGACTTCCGCGAGATGAGCACCTGCGTCGGGCTTCGAGCTCTTGAGCTTTCCGTGCGCGAAGGCCAGAGCCGGCGCGAGAATCAGGAGCGCTGCCACCACCAAGCCGGCTACGAGGCGAGACAGTAGCCGCGGTACCGGCGATTTCATGCTGCTACGGCTTCCTCATGCCTGGCATCTTGCTGTGATCCATGCCTGGCATGGAATCCTTCTTGGCGAAAGGCGGTTTTTTAGGGGGCGGTTTTGCGGGAGTCATCTGATGGCCCGCGTGTGGGTCCTCAGGCTTCGCTGCTGGCTTCGCAGGCTGGCGTTGCGCCGGGCGTTTGGCGTCCTGGGCCTTCTTGCGCGGAGCTCTCGCTGCGTCGTCCTCTGTTTCCTTCATCATTTTTTCCATCTGCGCGCGGTGCTCGGCCGGCATTTCGTCCATCAACTGCATCATCATGCGGTGCATCGCAGTATCCGCCATCATGTGACTGCGAATCACCGGGTCGGCCATCATGCGCATATGCATCTGCATCATCTGCCGGTGCATGACGCTGGACGAGCTGTCGCCCATCTCATGCATGGCACTGCTGTCGGCAGGCTGCTGCATCTGCATTTTGTCGTGCGCCATTCCCGGCATGCTGTCGCGCATCGCTGCGCTAGTGTCCTGCATGCCCGCCATTTTCGAGTGATCCATGCCAGCCATGACGGCCCCGCGCGCTACGGTAGGCGTCGGAAACGCCGGCAGGAAATTGACCGACGGACCACCCATGTTCTCGACACCCATCATTTTTGCCATGTCCAACCATTCGTCCTGGGTCATCACGAACGATGTGTTGTCCCGATAGCGCCTGCCCGCGAGCAGAATTTCCTGGCGCTTCTTGGCTCGCGGCACCTTGTCCGAAGCAAGGATGTCTGATATCACGTCGTGCATCGCGTGCAGGTTGTCGAAGATGATGGCGGCCTCCGGATAGCGGCGGGCGAACTCCGGCGCGACCGCGGCCGTCATAGGCATGATGCGCGGCATCGAGTCCGGCGGGTTGTGCAGCATCTGCTTGAATCGCGCGACCGCCGCGGTCACCCCCGTCTGCCGTTCGTCTAGCGTCTTGCCGGTGACGAGTGGCTCGTAGAGTCCTACCTGAAGCCAGTGGTAAGCCCAGATGAGACCATTGAACTTGGGATACTTCTGCCGGAACGCGAGCGCGTAATACTGCCCCTCCATGAGCTCCATTGACTTCGGGTTTGAGCTGAAGGCGAGGTCCGGGCGCGATTTGTAGTAGCGCAACAGTTCCGAGATCTTCGCGTCCTTTTCCGCCGGCGGCATGCGCTCGTCGGCCCAGACGTCGTAGACCTGACGGTGAAAGAGGTGCGCCCACTCGAACATCATTTTCGCTTCGGGCGCGAGCTGCGCATAGGCGACCTCGATGGCCAGCTCCTCGAGGGGTACCTTGGGTGGATGCACCAGAAGCTCGCGCGTGATGAAGTTGTACTCTTTTTCCTCCAGCTCGGAGACGGGCGCGCCGGGCTTGCTCCAGAGCGTCTCGTACAGGATCGCGTGCCCGTAATCGAATCCGTTGAAGAGCCGGTCGGCCACAGAGTAGTTATGACGGAACTGCCAATTGAACCTGCCTGGGTAGTAGAATTGCTCGGAAACCGTCACCCACTGCGCCGCGATGGGCGGCGCAGATACGATAATCGCAGCTAAAACAGGTGCGCAGCAGCGAAGAACTGAAGGAAATGAATGAATGTTCATCGGCCGGATATTGGAATGAGACCACGGACCCCAAATGCATAGGCCAACCCGAACGTCGCGAACCAGGAACGGTCCAGACCGGTAAGGCGGCGACCTATGCCGCCGTCAAGGGCGAATTGCGGCGCAACCTGCTGGCGGATGCCAGCGCCCACGTTCCACTCCACGTCCGAGGCGTCATGAATCGGCTGCTCTGCGTACACCTCGGCAGTTATCAATCTGGAGCTCAGGGGATAGGTTCGATCCACCGCAATCCCGGCGAGCCACCGGGAAACCTCTATTGCGCCAACGCCGTTTGCCGAATCATCGCCCGGCACAGTGTCGGGCGAATTACTAAACGTGTACCTCCCGTTCACGTGAAATCGCGCCCACTTGAACGTTCGGGTCGCGATTCCTTTCACCGAGCTGTACGTCTTGTCCGGTGCGAGCTCCCCGACTGGGGCGAGCACTTGCCCTACGATTCCAAGCGCGGGCAG